>CAYTJW010000469.1:0-4884 GCA_964438135.1 uncultured Thermoanaerobaculia bacterium | reverse complement strand
GGCTCGCCGCCACCAGGGGCGGCCCCGCGACCGTGCAGCCCGACCCCCTGCGGCCGTCCCGCCGGGGCGCCCCCCCGACCATGGCTGGAGTGGAGCGAGGTCCCCCCGGCCGGGCGAGGCATGGTCCCCAGCGCCCGGTCTCCCTCATCGCGGCTGCCCGACCTCGCGGCATTCGGCACTCGGCGGTGGTACGCTCGGGGAGGGTGGGGTCGAGCCGCGGCTCCGGGAGGGGCTCCTCGGCGCTGCCGCCCGGGTGGGCCGGGCGGGCCCCGGGGTCGGCCTGCTGCGGCGCGCACGGTCGAGAGAGGAGGTCCCATGCGCAGGGGGGTCGGACAGCTCGCAACCCTCGGGTGCCTGTTCATCGTCTTCTGCCAGCCGGCCTGGGCGGGGACAACCCCGTACGGCGTCGTCGACCGGGCCAACGGTTACACCGCCGAGATGGCGATGACCACCGGGCCGGCGACGATCCACATCGCCCGCGCCGACCTGGCGGCGATCCACCGGGTCGTCGTCTCGGTCAAGGACCGCGCCAAGCCGGGCTGGTTCGTGATCTACGACGGCCCGCCGGCCGAGACCCTCGCGGTCCGGTACCAGGGGCCGGAGCCGGTCACGCCGCCGCTGCTGCTGGAGCTGCTGTGGCGGGGCACGCTGCCGGACGGCCACGGGACCATCTCCTGGGCGGACGGGTCCGCCGGTGGTGGCGGTGCCGGCCCGCCAGCCGCGGGCACCGGCGACCTCCGCCTCCACTTCGACTTCTCCAGGCCGCCATCGGCGACCAGCGTCGACGACCTGTCCGGCAACGGCAACCACGGGCTCTTTCGCGGCGCCGTGCGGTGGCTCGACGGCCGCGGCCTGTTCCTGGGCCGGGACGCCGGTTACGTGGAGGTGCCCGACGCCCCCAGCCTGCACTCGCCGCGGGGCGTCACGGTCATCGCCCACTTCATCCCCCTCTCCATGGGCCCGAAGCCGTGGCAGGCGATCGTCTGGAAGGGCAACCTGCCGGACCAGCTGCTGCAGCGGGAGTACTCCCTGTGGGTGCACAGCTCAGGGGCCCTGCACGCCGCGGCGACGCCGGCCTCCGGGTCCCTGCAGACCATCCAGAGCTCGCCGCGCGTGGTCACGACCGAGGCGGTGGTCGCGGCCGTCTTCGACCCGTCGAGCGGCATGATGCGGCTCTACCTGAACGGGAGCGAGGCCGCCCGGGGCCCGCTGGCGGGGGGCCTGATGCCCACCCAGGGGCCGCTGCTGCTCGGCGGGGTGCCGGGGGTCGAGGGCAACCCGCTGTTCAACGGCTACCTGAGGTCGCTGCGGGTGGTCGGCAGGGCGCTGACCGAAGCCGAGGTGCGCTCCCTGGCCGGCCCGCCTGCGCCGTCGCCGGGAGGTGCCCTCCGCAGCGGCGACCTCTGCCACCCCGACGGTGCCGTTCTCGGGGGCATCTGGGCGGCGGCGGTGCCGATCAAGGACGACCAGTACTTCGCGCGTCTCGACCTGGCCCGGGTCGAGCGCAGCGTGGCCGTCGAGGACGGGGTCTGCGTCTGCCCCGGCAACGACGGCCCGACCGAGATGGTGTACCGGCACGACGGGTCGTCGCGGACGCTGACCGGTTTCGTCGCGGTCCTCGACGACCTCGGCCAGGGCCAGGGTGCTTCCGGCTCGGTCGACTTCGTCGTCACCGGCGACGGCCGGGCGCTCTGGCAGAGCGGCCGGATCGTCCACGCGAGCCCGGCCACGCCGTTCCAGGTCAGCCTCGCCGGCGTGCGCGAGCTGCGCCTCGCGGTCACCGACGGCGGCAACGGCACCGCCCAGGACTGGGGCGCCTACCTCAACCTCAGGCTGTCGCCGTAGCGGGCTCCGCGCGGCGGGCCGGCCGGCGGCAGCGGCTGCCGGGTCACCCCGACCACCGTCACCGGGCACCGCACCAGCCCGGCGGCGGGGAGCCCTCCCCGGCCGCGGTCCGCAGCTACCGCCAGTCGCCGACCAGCTCGAATGCGGCCCATGAGTGGGGGTGGCTGGCGTCGAGGAGGGTCGGGGAGCCGTCGGCCCCGACCACCTCGATCGGGCCGCGGATGAGCTCGAGCTGCGCCGCCCGCAGCGCCTCGTCCCTGGTCAACCCGGCCCGGAGGTGGCCGTAGAAGCGTCGCATCAGCTCGGCCGTGCTCTGGTCGGAGACGCTCCACAGCGACGCCAGCACCGAGCGGGCGCCGGCGTACTGGAACGCGCGGGTGAGGCCGACCAGCCCCTCGCCGCCCGACTCCCGGCCGAGCGCGGTGGCGCACGCGGACAGGGCGACGAGGTCGGCGTCCAGCCGGACCCGCTCGAAGATCTCCCACGCCTGGAGGAGGCCGTTGCCGTGGCCCGGCCCGCCCGGCGGCGGGCGGCTGAGCACCAGCGCCGAGCTGAGCGGCTCCCGCTCGTCGAGCAGGGCGTGGCAGGCGAAGTGCACGAGGCGGGTCCCCGGGCCGATCGCCGCGGCCCGCTCCTCGGTGGCGTCCGCGCCCAGCAGGGCGACCGCCGCGCCCGGGTAGAGGGCGACGATGGCGCTCACCTCTTGCCGCGCCGCGGGGAGCGGGGCGAGGTCCGCCCCGGGCAGCCCGCGCCGGTCGGCGGAGGCAGCGGCGCCCGCGGCGACCAGCAGGGGGTCGCCGAACGCGAGCAGGTGCGAGGGCCCGGGGCGGGGGTCGGGCGGGCGCCGCCGGCCGTGCAGCTCGTTGTACACCGTGGCCGACCCGACGACGTGGCTCGGCAGCCACTCCGCCAGGACCTGCCAGGCCCGACCGGGGCCGGCGCCGCCGCCCGGGGGCCGGCGGACCAGGGCCGCGAACGGCAGCGCGTGGAGCGGGCCGTCGGGGACCAGCACGACCCGGGAGGCGTCCTCGAGCGCGGTCTCGGCCGGCCCGACCAGCAGCCGGTAGAGGTGCTCGCCCGCCTCGCGCCAGGCACGGTCATCCGCGCCGGGCGCGGCGGTGCGCTCGACCAGGCGCCGGAACCGGTCGACCTCCTCCCGCAGCCGGTCCGCGCCGGCCGCGATCGGCAGCACCGACAGGCCCGCCCGGGTGACGACGAACAGGTCGCCGCGCTCCTCGCCGACCCGGTAGGAGAGCATGACCGTGCCCTCGTCCAGGGTCGCCTGGGCGCCCTCGAGGTCGAGCGGCACCGGGTACTGCAGGGCGGCCAGGCGCGGCGACGACCGCCGGACCTCGGCGCCCACCTCGGCCATGCGCTGGGCGATCGCCCGCAGCGCCTCGCGCCTCTCTTCGATCGCCGGCTCGTCGCGCTGCGGGTGCAGCGCGGCGATCTCCGCCAGGGTCCGGTCGTAGGAGCGGGCCAGCTCCTTGCGCGCCCGGTCGAGCCCGGGCGGGACGTCGGCGCCGAAGACCAGGTCGCGCTCGGCCAGCATGGCGAGGAGCACCCTCGCCCGGTAGCGCTCGGTGACGGCGAAGGCGGCCTCGGGCTGGCCGGTGGCGAGCAGCAGCTCGACCAGGTGGTGGTAGAAGGACGCGTGCTTGGCGCGGAAGCTGCCGACCTCCTCGCCGGTGCCGCCGAGGCGGGCGACCTGGGCCTCGAGGGCGTCGACCGATCGGCGGTGGTACCCGAGCGCCCGCTCGCGGTCGCCGGCGAGGCGCGCGGTCAGGCCCAGCTCGTCCGCCACCTGCGCCTCCCTGAGCGATGCGGGGGCGAGCCGCTCGACGATCTCGAGCGACCGCTCGAGGCTGGCCGAGGAGGCGGCGAGCTCGCCGCGCAGCCGCGCCGCCGTGCCGAGGTCGCGCAGGCTCTCGGCCAGCTCGAGGCTCATCGGCGCGAGGCGCTCGCGGATGGCGCGCGCGCCCTCGATCCACCGCGCCGCCTCGTCCACCCTGCCGCGGAGGAGCTCCAGCCGGCCGAGGTGACCCAGGCTCATGGCCACCTCGAGGCTGTCCGGCGCGACCCGCTGGCGGATGGCGAGGCCCTGCCGGAAGCGGGCCTCGGCCGCCGCGATGTCGCCGCGCCACTGGGCGACGCTCCCCAGCTCGTCGAGCAGCGCGGCCAGCCGCAGGGTGCCCGGCATCTGCCGCTCGACGATGGCCAGGGCGCGCAGCTGGTAGGCCTCGGCCTGGTCCGGGTTGCCCCGCGCCGTGGCCAGCGAGCCGAGCGTGCTCAGGGTCAAGGCCGTGGTCAGGCTGCCCGGCGCCAGCCGCTCCTTGATGGCGAGGGCGCGCCGGCCGTGCTCCTCGGCCGCCTCCAGGTCGCCGCGGCGGAACAGGATTCCGCGCAGGTTGTGGAGGTTGGTCGCCACCGCCAGGCCGTCCGGCTCGAGCTCCTGGTGGATGGCCAGGGCGCGCTCGACGCAGCCCTGCGCCAGGTCGAGGGCGCCCCGGTAGGAGAGGAGGGCGCCGAGGTTGTTGAGTTGGTTGGCGAGCGACCCGCTGCCGGGCTCGACGGCCTCGCTCAGGGCCACCGCTCGGCGGCCGGCGGCCTCCGCCGGGCCCACCCGACCCAGGCTCCACTCGACCCCGCTGGCGGTGTCGAGGCTCGTCGCCAGGGCCATGCTGAGCGGGGCGAGGCGCTGGCCGATGGCCACCGACCGCAGGGCCGCCCGCTCCGCGGCCGCGAGGTCGCCGAGGTCGTCGTCCACCCAGGCGAGGTCGCCCAGGGCCTGCGCCGCGCGCAGGCTCTCGCCGTGGTGGCCGACGGCGAGCCCGAGCGCCTGCCGGTAGGCCTCGCGGGAGGCCGCCAACCGGTCGGCCGAGTAGTGGGCGTCGCCCGCTCTCGCCAGCACCAGGTCGGCCGCGGTGGTGCCGCCTGCCGCCCGCATGGCCGCGAGCGCCGCGTCGAGACGGGCCACGGCCGCGTCCGGCTTCCCGGCCCGGCTGAGCGCGAGCCCGGCCTCGAGCTCGAGCCACGCCA
>CAYTJW010000468.1:0-4885 GCA_964438135.1 uncultured Thermoanaerobaculia bacterium | reverse complement strand
CATCGCCGTGGGGCCGGGCGCCCGCGGCAACCCCCCCGGCGCCGCGGCCGCCCACAGCTCCCCGCGGTACGCGCCGAGGTTGCCGTACAGCCCCAGCAGCACCGCGCCGTCGCCGAGCAGCACCGGCGGCGCGCCGGGGTCCGCCGAACGCCGCTGCAACGCGGCCGCGAGCCGGGCCAGCCCGGCCCCGTTGACCTCGACCAACTGGTCGAGAACGGCGCACCTGTGCTGTCGCTCGCACACGCCCGGCAAGCGGCACCCGGCCGCGCAGGACAGGGCGCGGAAGGTCGACAGGCCGAGGTGCACGAACACCTCGGGCGCGCCGCTCGCCTGGCAGTCGTTCCAGGAGCGGAGCACGCCCTCCGCGGCCGCGCCCCCGCGGCGCAGCCCCCGAGCCGTCTGGCTCAGAAGCTCGAGGATGGTGTCCTTGTCAGCCCCGCTCATGGCCATTTCACGCTCTCTCGGACGCCCCGACTCCCGGAGTGGCCCGATTCTGGTAGAGACTCCGCCAACATACCCCAGGTCCGGTCGCACCGCAACCCCCCCTGGGTCTGCCCGGCCGGGCACAGTCGCATGCCCCCGCGCGCCACGGCGCTCGGCTCACGTCGTTCCGCGCCCGCGGCTACCGGGATGCGCCGCACCCCGCGCCCCGGGAGACTCCGCACGGCGGACCACCACCACAACGGCCCCCGCGTTCCCGCCACCGTGCCGGCCCCTTTCGCCTCGCGGCCTCCCCGGGTAGCGCCCCCTCTCCCGATCACCCCGGCCTTCGGTCGACGACACCGGAAGCGCCAGCGCGCTCCGTGCGGCCAGCCCTGTACAATGACTGATGGGAGGTCCGAATGGAGACCTACCGGATTCAGGTCATCGTGGAGCAGGACGAGGACGGCGTCTACGTCGCCGAAGCCCCGGCTTTGGCAGGCTGCTACTCACAGGGGCGGACCTTCGAGGAGGCGCTGGCTCACATCGAGGAGGCGATCGGCCTCTGCCTGCGGGAGATGATCGAGGACGGCGAGAGGATCGACCCATCCCACCCGGAGGTGGTGGGCATCAAGACCCTCGAGATCGCGGTGTGATTCTGTGGGCGGAGGGAAGCTCCCGGTCCTCACCGCGCGAGAGCTGATCGGCGTCCTCCATCATCTCGGTTTCGAGCACCGCCCTCTCGGGGCGACCAGCCACCGCCGCTACGTTCACCCCGACGGGAGGAAGGTCACCGTCCCGGTGCACGCAGGCCAGGACATCAGCCGCGGCCTCCTTCGCAAGATCCTGCGCGACGTCGGCCTCTCCCCCGAGGAGTTGCGCGGCCTGCTGTGACCCCAGCTCGCCGGCACCATGCCGACAGGCCCAGGGTGTCGTCAACGGCACGATTCGCTCACCACGGGTGCCGACGACGTGAGGTGCGCCGTCTCCTGGCGCGCGCCGCGGACACCACGTGGGTGGGTCCTCGTCAGCAAACCCGGGTCACTTCTCGACAGCGCCGATGCGCCAGGCCGACCTTCCGGAGGACCAGGCGCACCCGGCGACGCCCGGTCCGCGCCCAGCCCCCCCAAGATAGGGGTAGGGAGAGGCGGTTTGTCAGCTCGTAGCTCATATGGGGGCTCTGACTCCCGCCGCCGCCACACCAACGGCAGGCCTCCCGAGTTACCCTGTCTGGCCTTCCCGTCGTTCTGTCCTCAACCACCGAGTGCCGCCGACACCTCGACTTCACCACTCGGTCGCAGGCTCGTCCTTGGCGCGGCCCCCGGCCGAATCAGGTTCGTCATCCTACGGACCGACGGTTCACCTCCGGTTGCTCCCCACCTCCTCTCACGAGGACGCAGTTACCTTCGGTTACAGGCCGAGGTGTTGGCCCGGTGCGGACTCCCACCACACCGACCAGACAGGCTCCTCGGCGCACGACCGCGGGCCTCCAGGCCCGCACGCCGACCTCCGCGGCGGAGCAGGCGCGTCTGGAGGCGCGCGGTCCTCGCCGCCTGAGGCCACCGCCACGGCCACCGGCGCCCTCGTCCCCGTGCCGCGCCCCCTCTCCGCCAGGGGTTCCTCGCCCGGGCACGCCCACCCGACCACCCCGGGCTCGGAATGACAGGTGGGCGCTGCGGTCGACGGGCGCTCGCCCGGGCGCACCCGCCGCCCACCCCGGGCTCCGCTCGGAATGACGTGAGGGGAGCCGGGCCGACCTCGCAATGAGCGGAGCGCTCCGGCGCCCCGGCTCACGTCGGCGACCGTCGTCACCCTGCTCGTGGTGATGGGCAGGTTGGGATGGCGTCGCCGCACGGACACAGCCCCGCGTCGCACGGTAGAATCGAGTCGGAAGGACCGTGACGGTGGTTGGCGAAGCTCAGAAGCTCCTGTTTCGAGTACTCGCAGGGACCTCCGACACCACCCTCCCCTTCGACAAGCTCTGCGGCCTGCTCCGCCGGTTGGGGTTCGACGAACGGGTGCGCGGCAGCCACCACATCTTCACCCGCGAAGGGGTAGAGGAGATTCTCAACATCCAACCCAAGGGTAGGCACGCAAAGCCCTACCAGGTCAAGCAAGTCCGGCGAGTGATCCTGCACTACCGGCTCGGAGGGTTCCTCGATGGCCACTGAGCACCGCTACGAGGTCATCATCTACTGGTCCGATGAAGACCAGGCGTTCATCGCCGAGGTCCCAGAGCTGCCCGGTTGCGCCGCCGACGGCGCGACCTACGCCGAGGCCGTCGCCAACGCCGAGGTGGTCATCGACGAGTGGGTCGAGACCGCGCGCAGCCTCGGCAGGGCCGTGCCAGAGCCCAAGGGGAGGCTGATGTACGCATGACCCCTGGGAACGGGACGGCAAGCGAGCACGCCCCACCGCCCCGCACTCCTCCCGCTCGGGCGCAGGCGTGGGCGCAGACGTAGGCGCAGGCTTCAGCCTGCGCCCCCAGCACCGGCGCACGACCGCGAGCCTCCAGGCCCGCACGCCATTCGCCGCGGCGACGCAGGCGCGCCTGGAGGCGCGCGGTCCTCGGGGCGGCGCCCCCAGCCTGTGACCCCGAGGAGGGTCGCCCAACCACCGTCCCGCGGGTTCAATCTCGCGCGCCACACGAGGCCCCCGAAGACGCCTGTGGCGCATTCCGAGGAGCCGGCCCGAGGGCCGGCGACGAGGGATTCCTCGCTGGTGACCCCCAACGCCCCAGGGCGTGGACACCGAAGCAACCTCCAACTCCGCCAGGGATTCCTCGCCCGGGCACACCCGGCCGCCCACCCCGGGCTCGGAATGACAGGCAACTGGAGCTCTGCAGGAGACTCTGCTGTGCCCGTGTAGCACCACGGCTTGCCAGCGCGACCTGGTTGCTTGCCGTCGAAGAGGCCGACGTCCAGAGGCCGTGGGGTGATCGCGATGACCGAGAGGAAGGTGGAGGAGGCAGGATGCCTCACCCCTGACCAGTGGCCGCCCAACGCATGGACGACGCGGATACCGGAACGGAACCTCAGCGCGGTGCTTGACCCGACCCGCCATCAGCCCTAAGGTCGATGGGGAGAAGCCGCGCGGCAGGTGCCTTTTCGCCGCGCTTCGGGAGGTGACTGTGGAGAGGGTCGAGGTCAACCCGGAGGTCATGGGCGGCAAGCCCGTGATTCGAGGGACGCGAGTGCCGGTTGAGATCATCTTGAGAATGCTCGCGCAGCGAATACCTGAGGACGAGATCCTGAGGGAGTACCCCCGCCTCACCCCTGAGGACATCGCAGCTGCACTCCTGTTTGCGGCCGACACGATGGCCGACGAGGAGCTGCTCCCCTTCAGGCTCTCGGCGTAGATGCTCTTCCTGGTTGACGAGTCGAGCGGTACCAGCGTCGCCGTCGCGTTGCGCGGCATCGGCCACGACGTGCTGTTCGCTGCAGAGACGATGGGCGGATCGAGCGATCGCGTGCTTCTCTCCCGTGCCAGGACCGAGGATCGCATCCTCGTGACCAACGACAAGGACTTCGGCATGCTGGTGTTCCGCCTCGGCCTCGCGCACAGCGGGGTGCTTCTCCTGCGCCTGAAGGACGACAGCGCCGAGAATCGTGCCAGAGTCGTGACCAGGGTCCTCCAGTCCTGTGGGAGCCGTCTCGCCAGCCGCTTTACTGTCGCCACGGAACGCGGTGTTCGCTCGAGACCCATCCAGCCCCGGTGAACGTGGCGCCTTCCCCCCGGGAATCGTGGGCCCCCAAGCACGCGTCACGCTCCCCCGCCCCGGTGGTTTCGGTCCACCTCGCTTCCCCTCACCATCCCGTCGCCCAACGCCCCAGGGTGTGGACACCGAAGCGACCTCCAGCTCCGCCAGGGGTTCCTCGCCCGGGCACGCCCACCCGACCACCCCGGGCTCGGCATGACAGGTGGGCGCTGCGGTCGACGGGCGCTCGCCCACACCGGCCTCGGATCGAGGTGACGGGAAGACGCGTCGGCCTCGAGATGACGTGAGGGGAAGACGCGTCGACCTCGAGATGACGTGAGGGGAAGCGCTTCGACGCCGAGCAAGGGGAGGGGGCGAGCGCGTCAGGCTCGGAACGCTCTGCCGAAGCGTGGCGCTTCCCGGCTCACCCCCGCAGCACCGTGATCTCCCGGCCCTTCGGCGACCGGGCCGCCTCGAAACGGGTCCGCTCCGCGATCGGCGGGGCGCTCGCGCGGCGGTCGAACACCACCAGGACGCCCGTCTCCAGCCCCAGCCCGTCCAGGTACGCCTCGAGCTGCGCCAGCCCCCGCTCGAGCGGGTCCGGCTTGCCGTCGCGCCACACCTTCAGCTCAAGGCCCTCCCGCTGCCACTCCCTCTTGCCGGCCGCCCCGGGGTACGGCCAGCGCACGCACAGGTCGATCCGGCCGCGCGCCACCCCGTACTCCCGGTCGACGTAGCCGCCGCCGTTCACCACTCTCTGGAGATACG
>CAYTJW010000467.1:0-4885 GCA_964438135.1 uncultured Thermoanaerobaculia bacterium | reverse complement strand
CAGGACGGCCGAGGTGGACGCGCTGGCCGCGGCGGCCACCGGGGCGCGGCCGGAGCGCGGCAGGCCGCGCAGGGCGTCGGCCAGCTCGCGCGCGCTCTGGAAGCGGGCGGCCGGGTCCTTGGCCAGGCAGCGGAGGATGACCTGCTCCATGGCCGGGCTGCAGGCCGAGTTGAGCTGGCGCGGCGCGGTGGGTTGCTCGCTGAGGATGCGGTAGAGGACGTTGGACAGCGAGCCGCCCTCGAAGGGCCGCCGGCTGGTGACCAGCTCGTAGGCGACCACGCCGACGGCGAAGATGTCGGTGCGGGCGTCGACCGTGCCGCCCTGGATCTGCTCCGGCGCGAGGTAGCCGGCGGTGCCGAGGGCGATCCCGGTCTGGGTCAGCTTGGCGCCGCCCTCGATGGACTTGGCGATGCCGAAGTCCATGATCTTGACCGTGCCGTCCTCGAGGACGCGGATGTTGGAGGGCTTGATGTCGCGGTGGACGATGCCCCGCTGATGGGCGAACTCGAGGCCGTCGCACACCTGCAGCAGGATCGACACCACCGCCGACTCGTCGCCGAGCACCCCCGCCCGCTGCAGCTCGTCGACGTCGTAGCCGGTGAGGAGCTCCTGGACGATGTACGGGACGTCGCCCTCGATGCCGAAGTCGAACACCAGCGTGATGTTGCGGTGGACCAGGTTGCCCACGAACTGGGCCTCCTGCTGGAAGCGCTGGCGCACCTCGGCGTCGGTGGTGGCGCACATCTTGATCGCCACCGGCCGGCGGATGAAGGGGTCCCAGCCGCGGTAGATCACGCCGAAGCCGCCGGCGGCGATCTGGCCCGAGACCTCGTACTTGCCGATCCGCGACGGCAGCCCCATCCCGGCAACTGTAGCGGGATCCAGGCGAGCGGTCCAGGCTTGGGACGGTGGCGGTCTCACACCGCGCTGTGGGTGAGGAAGAACGACAGCTCCTCGAGGTGGATTCTGAGGTCCACGCTCCGCACCCGCGCGCACGGCGGCGCCGCCACCGGGGTGGGGGCGAAGTTGAGGATCGCCCGCAGGCCGGCGGCGACCATCCGGTCGCACACCCCCTGCGCGGCCGCGGCCGGGGTGGTGATGGCGCCGATCTCGGCCTGCCGCTGGAGGACGATCTCCGCCAGCCGGGCGACGTCCTCGACCAGCAGGCCCGCGGCAAGGGGCTCGCCGACGCGGTCGGGGTTCGAGTCCAGCACCGCCACGACCAGGAAGGAACCCCCGGACAGTCCGGAGTAGTGGCAGAGGGCGGTGCCGAGGTTGCCGGCGCCGACGATCACCAGCCGGCGCTCGCGGTCGAGGCCGAGGATCTGGACCAGGTGGCGGCGCAGCTCGCGCACGTCGTAGCCCACCCCCCGCACGCCGAACTCGCCGAAGCAGGCGAGGTCCTTGCGGATCTGGGCCGAGTTGAGGTTGAAGCGAGCCGCCAGCTCCTGGCTGGAGACGGTGCCCACGCCGAGCTGGAGCAGGCGGTCGAGACTGCGCAGGTAGAGCGAGAGGCGGGCGACGGTCAGGTCGGAGACCGTGCCGGTGTCGACCGGTCGCCTGGAGGCGCCCACCGCCCTACCCGAGCAACTGCTCCGCCGCGGCCCGGGCGGCGGCGACCACCGGGCCGGGCAGCACGCCCATCGCCACCACCGCCAGCGCCGCCACGGCGGCCACCGCGGCCAGGGTGACCGACGGCTCCGGCTCGATCGGCCGCCTCGGCAGCGGCTTCATGTACAGGACGTACACGACCCGCAGGTAGACGTAGGCGGAGACCAGCGAGGCGAGGACGCCGAGCACGGCCAGCCAGACGAGCCCGTGGTTGACCGCGGCGCGGAAGACGAGGAGCTTGGCGGTGAAGCCGACGAAGGGGGGCACGCCGGCGAGCGAGAACATGCACGCGGTCAGGGCCAGGCCGGCGAGGGGGCGCGCCCAGCCCTGCCCGGCCAGGTCCGGGATCAGGTGCTGCTCGTCCTCCCGCTCCGACAGGAGGGCGACGACGGCGAAGGCGCCGACGTTCATCACCGTGTAGGCGGCGAGGTACACCAGCACCGCCTGGCCGCCGTCGGTGCCGGCGGCGATCACCGCCACCAGGGCGTAGCCCATGTGGGCGATGCCGGAGTAGGCCAGCATGCGCTTGAGGTCCTGCTGGACGATGGCGACGACGTTGCCGTAGAGCTGCGAGGCGACGGCGATCGCGCCGGCCGCCAGCAGCCAGCTCGACGAGCGCCCGAGCAGGTCCATGCCGTCGGCCAGGCGCACCAGGACCACCAGGGCGGCGCCCTTGGGGACCACCGACAGGAAGGCGGTGACCGGCGTGGGGCTGCCCTGGTAGACGTCGGGCGCCCAGCCGTGGAACGGGAACAGGGCGAGCTTGAAGCCGAGCCCGCCGACGACCATGGCCAGGCCGATGGCCGCCAGCGGCGGCAGCTCCGGCATGGCCGCCAGCCGGGTCCCCATCTCGACCAGGTGGGTGGTGCCGGTGGCGCCGTACAGCAGGGCGATGCCGTAGACCAGGAAGCCGGAGGCGAAGGCGCCGACGACGAAGTACTTGAGGCCCGCCTCCAGGCTGATGGCGACGCGGCGCAGCGAGGCGTTGAGGACGTAGAGCGGGATCGACAGCAGCTCCAGGCCGAGGAACACCGGCAGGGCGTCGACCGCGCAGGCCATGACCATCGCCCCGACCGCGGCCAGCAGCAGCAGCGCGTACAGCTCCGGGTGGTCGGCCCGGTTGCGGCGCAGGAACGGGCCCGCCATCCAGGCGGCGAGGAACGTGGCGACCAGGATGTAGAGGTCGACGAACGCGGCCGCGGCGTCGACCTCGAGCATGCCGCCCCAGGTCGGCCCGGGCAGGTCGGAGGCGAGGCGCGACCAGGCCGCCCCGGCGATGACGAGCAGGGTGACCTCGGCCGCGTAGCGGCGGACCGGCGGCAGCGCGGCCTCGACCAGCAGCAGCAGACCGGCGCCGAGGACCAGCACCATCTCGGGGAGGACCGCGACCAGGTCGTGTGCGGACGGGATGAGCATCTCCTCGCCTCCTACTGGCCGACGATGGCGCGCACGGCAGCCTCCATCGGCTGCAGGAAGGTGGTGGGGTGGACGCCAATCCAGACGATGAAGACCAGCAGGGGCAGCACGGCCAGGAGCTCGCGCGGGCCGAGGTCCCCGAGCTGCCGGTTCTCGTCGTGGACGAGCGGGTTCCAGAACACCCGCCACACCATCCACAGCATGTACACGGCGCCGAAGACGATGCCGAGGCCGGCTGCGGCCACGGCGGCGTGGTGGCCGGCGGCCCAGGCCCCGGCCAGGATCAGGAACTCGCCGACGAAGCCGTTCAGGCCGGGCAGGCCGATCGACGACAGGGTCACGACGAGGAACACGCCGGTGTAGACCGGGACCACGGAGGCGATGCCGCCGAAGTCCTCGATCATGCGGCTGTGGCGCCGCTCGTAGAGCGAGCCGACGAGGAGGAAGAGCGCCCCGGTCGACAGGCCGTGGTTGACCATCTGCAGGATCGCCCCTTGCGTCGAGGCGACGGTGCCGGCGGCCAGGCCGAGCATGACGAAGCCGAGGTGGCTGACCGACGAGTAGGCGACCAGCTTCTTCATGTCCGGCTGGACCATCGCCACCCAGGCGCCGTAGAGGATGCCGACCACCGACAGCACCACGATCAGCGGCACGGCCTGCTCCCAGGCGGCGGGGAAGAGGGGCCGGTTGAAGCGCAGGAAACCGTAGGTGCCGAGCTTGAGGAGCACGCCGGCGAGGATGACCGAGCCGCCGGTGGGGGCCTCGACGTGCGCGTCCGGCAGCCAGGTGTGGAACGGGAACATCGGCACCTTGATGGCGAAGGCGAGGGCGAAGGCCGCGAACAGCAGCAGCTGGGGGTTGGAGAGGAAGGGGCCGAGGGCGGGGATGGTCGGGGCGGTGGCCAGCAGCTCGGGGTAGGAGAAGGTCCAGGCCCCGGTGGCCTGGTGGTGGAACCAGGCCAGGTAGAGGATCGCCACCAACATCAGCACCGAGCCGACCATGGTGTAGATGAAGAACTTGACCGCCGCGTAGATGCGCCGGGGCCCGCCCCAGACGCCGATGACGAAGTACATCGGGATCAGCATCAGCTCCCAGAAGACGTAGAACAGGAACAGGTCGAGGGCGAGGAACGCGCCGAGCATGCCGGTGGTCAGCAGCAGCAGGTTGACGTGGAAGGCCTTGACGTGGTCGCGGATCGAGGTCCAGGAGGAGAGCACCACGACCGGCGTCAGCAGGGTCGTGAGCAGCACCAACAGCAGCGAGACGCCGTCGACGCCGAGGTGGTAGCTGACGCCGAGGTCCCCGATCCAGGTGGCGCGCTCCTCGAGCTGGAAACCGGCGCGGGCGGGGTCGAAGCCGGTCCACACCAGGCAGGAGACGGCGAGCACGGCGGTCGAGACGAGCAGGGCCAGCCAGCGGTGGAGACGCTCGTGGCGACCGGGGATCAGGGCCAGCAGCAGCGCGCCGGCGGCCGGCCCGAGAGTGACGACGGAGAGCAGGTGGCTGTGCACGAGGCCTCCTCTACCACAGCACCAGCGCCAGGGCGAGGACGCCGAGGGCCACGGACAGGGCGTAGTTGCGGACGTTGCCGGTCTGGAGGAAGCGGAGGAAGGTGCCGACAAGCTCGGTGACGAACGCCACCAGGTTGACCGTGCCGTCGACCACCCACACGTCGACCACCCGCCAGCAGAAGGTCGCCAGGCGGTGCAGCGGCCGCACCACGGCCGCGCCGTACAGCTCGTCGACCCGGTACCGGTCGAGGACCAGTTGGTAGGCGCGGGGGAAGCGCTCGACCACCCGCGCCGGCCGCTGGCCCGCCTCGGGGCCCCAGTAGAACCTCCGAGCCAACCAGATGCCG
>CAYTJW010000466.1:0-4888 GCA_964438135.1 uncultured Thermoanaerobaculia bacterium | reverse complement strand
GGCGACCCGGTCTACCCGGCCGCCGCGCCGGTCGGCGTCCTCGGGCGGAGCGGCCGCCGGGATCAGGCGCCGCTGCCCGAGACCCGCGCCCAGGTGCTCGGCATCGCCGGGCTGTTCGGGGACCGGGCCAGGTCGCACCTCGGCGCCGAGGCGCGGGAGGAGGCGGTCAAGGCGCTCCGCGGCCGGGTCCGCTACCTGCACCTGGCCACCCACGGCCTCCTCGACGGCCGCTTCCCGCTCGACTCGGCGCTCGCCCTGTCCGTGCCCGAGCGCCCGATCGCCGGCGGGGACAACGGCCTCCTCCAGGCCTGGGAGGTCTTCGAGCAGGTCCGCCTCGACGCCGACCTGGTGGTGCTGTCGGCCTGCTCGACCGGGCTCGGCGGCGAGGTCTCCGGAGAAGGGCTGGTCGGCCTCACCCGCGCCTTCCAGTACTCGGGCGCCCGGGCGGTGGTCGCCAGCCTGTGGAGCGTGGCTGACCGCTCGACCGCCGAGCTGATGCGGTGCTTCTACGGCCACCTGCGCCAGGGATCGAGCGCCGACGAAGCGCTGCGCCGGGCCATGCTCGAGCTCGCCCGCGGCCCGCTCGAGGTGGCGGGGGAAGACGGCCGGGCGGCCCCGATCGACGCCTCCCACCCCTTCCACTGGGCCGCCTTCGCCCGCCACGGCGACTGGCAGTAGCCCGTCGCCCACGACTGGGCCGCGCACCGGGGTCGGAATCGGCGCCGGGCGACCCCGGCCGGACCGCGTCACCCGCGCCGGCGCTCGAGCCACTCGCCGAGCACGCTGTAGCCGGCCGGGACCACGAGCAGGGTGAGCAGGGTCGAGACCACCATGCCGCCGACCACGGCCAGCGCCATGGGCCGCTGCAGCTCGGCCCCGGGGCCGATGGCGAAGGCCGGCGGCAGGGCGCCGGCGATGGTGGCAACCGAGGTCATCAGGATCGGCCGCAGCCGGATCGGGCAGGCCTCGAGCAGGGCGGCGCGGCAGGAGAGGCCGCGGGCGCGGGCCTGGTTGGTGAAGTCGACCAGCATGATCGAGTTCTTCTTGGCGATCCCGACCAGCAGGATCAGGCCGAGCATGCTGTAGACGTTGAGGCTCTGGCCGCCGAGCAGGAGGGCGAGCAGGGCGCCGCTGACCGAGAAGGGCAGGGCGAGCAGGACCACCACCGGGTGCCAGAAGGAGTTGAACTGCGACGCCAACACCATGTAGGCGATGAGGAGACCGAGGGCGAAGGCGAACCACAGCGACCGGAACGAGTCGCGGAAAGTCCGGGTGCTGCCGGAGGGGATGGCGCGGTAGCCGTCGGGCAGGACCTCCCGCGCGATCCCGAGCGAGCGGTCGACAGCCACCGCCTGCGACGCGCCGGCGGCGACGTTGGCGAAGATCGTGATCGCCCGCTCGCGGTCGCGGCGGGTGATGCTCTGCAGGGTCGGCCGCTGGCGGATCTCGACCAGCTCGGCCAGGCGCACGAGGTCGCCGCGCCCGGTCCGCACCAGCAGGCGGCCGATGTCCTCCGGCTGCTGCCGTTGCGCCGCCAGCAGGCGACCGCGGATGTCGAAGCGCCGCCCCCCCTCCTTGAACTGGCCGAGCCGCACGCCGCCGACGGCGGCCGAGACTGTCCCGCCGATGTCGGCCATGCTGACGCCGAGGTCGGCGGCGCGGTTGCGGTCCGGCACCACCTGCACCTCCGGCATGCCCACCCGGTAGTCGGTGTCGACGTCGGTGACCAGGCCGGAGGCGCGCATCCGCTCGGCGATCTCGCGCGAGGCCGCGGCGAGCACGTCCCAGTCGGGCCCGCGCACGTTGAGCTCGACCGGGAAACCGCCGCCCCGGGAGGCGCTGAAGCCCGCCTGCGAGATGTCCTGCAGGGCGACCCGGCCGCCCGGCACCGTGGCCGCGAAGCGGCGGACGACGTCCATGACCTCGAGCTGGGTCAGCGGCCGGCCGCGCTCGGGGTCGACCGGGCGCTGCCGCGGCTCGAGCAGGTTGACGTAGGCGAAGCCGGAGTTGACCTCGCTCGAACCGCCGACGCTGCCGGCGAAGAGCTTCACCTCCGGCCGCGCCATCAGGAACGACTCGACCTGGCGGAAGTAGCGGTCGGTGACGTCGAGGCTGGTGCCCACCGGGGTGGTGAAGCGGAGGGTGAAGCGGCTCATGTCCTGGCTGGGGATGAGCTCCTGCCGCAGCAGGGCGATGGTGCCCAGGGAGAGGAGGAACAGGGCGAGGGCGGCGAGGAGGACGGCGCCGCGGTGGCGCAGGGCCGGCTCGAGCGCCCGCAGGTAGAGCGCGGCCGAGTGCTGGAAGAGGCGGTCGGCGGCGCGGCCGAGCCGCCCCCGCCGCTCGACCTCGAGGAACCGCGAGCAGCGCATCGGCGTCAGCGTCAGCGCCTCCAGCAGGGACAGCAGCACCGCCACCGAGATGGTGACCCCGAACTGGAAGAAGAACCTGCCGATGATCCCCCGCATGAAGGCGACCGGCAGGAAGATGGCGACGATGGCGACAGTGGTGGCGGCGGCGGCGAAGGTGATCTCGCGCGCCCCGACCGACGCCGCCCGGACCCGTCGCTCGCCCCGCTCGCGGTGACGGTAGATGTTCTCCAGCACCATGATGGCGTCGTCGACGACGATGCCGACCACCAGCGTCAGGCCGAGCACGGTGTAGGTGTTGAGGGTGAAGCCGAGGAAGTAGATGACGATGAACGTCCCCAGGATCGAGGTCGGGATGGCCAGCAGCACGTTGACGGTCGACGACCACGAGCCGAGGAACAGCCAGCACACCGCCCCGGTCAGGAGCGCGGCGAGGAGCAGGGTGAAGAGGATCTCCTCGATCGAGCGCTCGATGAAGGCGGTGGTGTCCCAGTTGACCTCGAGCTGCATGCCCTCCGGCAGCTGGGCGCTGAGCAGCTCGACCTTCGACTTGACGTCGCGGCCGACCTGGACGGCGTTGGCGCCGCGCAGCTTGGTGATGCCGAAGCCGATCGACGGCGAGCCCATCGCCCGGGTGACCCGGCGCCGGTCCTCGAGTCCGTCCTCGACCACCGCCACGTCGTCGAGGCGGACCGGGGCGCCGCCGCGGTACGCCACGACCAGCTGGCGAAAGGCCGCCAGGTCGGCCGCCTCGCCCTGGGCGCGGACGTTCATCTCCCGCTCGGCGCCCTCGATGCGACCGGCCGGCACCTCCTGGTGCTCGCGGCCGATGGCGCGGTTGACGTCGAGCACGGTCAGGCCCTGCGCCTCCAGCCGGGAGGCGTCGTACCAGACCCTCACGTTGCGGTCGCGGAAGCCGAAGACGTCGACCTCGCCCACCCCGTCGACCATCTGCAGCTGCGGTCGGATGACGTTGCGGACGTAGTCGGCGAGGACGGTCGGCGGCCGGTCGCCGGACAGCACCAGGCGGATGATGGGCTGGTCCTCGGGGTTGGTCTTGGAGATGTCGGGCGGCTCGAGCTCCCGCGGCAGGTCGTGGGCGGCGTTCGAGACCCGGCTCTGGACATCCTGCAGGGCGGCGTCGACGTCGCGGCCGAGGTCGAACTCGAGGGTCAGGTTGGCCGAGCCGTGGCGGGCCGTGGACGACATCTGCACGACCCCCTCGACGGTCGACAGCGCGTCCTCGAGCGGGTCGACGACGTCGGTCTCCATGATCTCCGGCGGGGCGCCCTCCCAGGTCAGGCGGACGTTGACGACGGGGAAGTCGACGTCGGGGTTCTGGCTGATGCCGAGACCGCGGAAGACCTCGCCCGCCCCGGTGTAGCACAGGACCCCGAAGCCGATCAGAGCCGCCATCAGGATCCAGGCGAAGACGTGGTTGCGGATCGAGATGTCGGCCAGGGTCATGCCGGTGGCGACCTGGCGCGGGTCCTCTTCCGCCACCGGGTCCGGAGGACGGTCGCTCATCGGCCCGACCCGCGCGGTTCCGGCCCGACCACCTCGACCGGCAGGCCGTCGGCGAGCCGGTCCGAGCCCTCGGTCACCACCGCCTCGCCCACCGCCAGCCCGGACCGGACCTCCACCGCGCCGTCGGCGGTCCGCAGGCCGACGCTCACCGGCCGCTCCCGGGCCACGCCGTCGGCGACCACGTAGGCCACGAAGCCGCTCTCGCTGGCGCGAATGGCACCCTCCGGCACGACCACCGCGCCGCGGTGGGTGTCGGTGGCCAGGCTGACCTCGGCGAAGAAGCCGGGCTTGAGCCCGCCCGGGTTCTCCACCCACGCCAGCACCTCGACCTGGCGGGTCGCCGGGTCGGCGAGCTCGCCGACGTGGTAGACGACGGCCTCGAACAGTCGCTCGCCGAGCGACGAGGTGCGGAAAGTCACCGCCTGGCCCGGCTGGACCCGGAGCGACTCGGCGTCGGCGACCCTGAAGCGCAGGCGCAGGCGACGCAGGTCGACCAGCGTCGCCAGCACCGTCCCCTGCTGGACGAACTGACCGGTGTCGACGGAGCGGGTGTCGACGCGGCCCGCCCGGGGCGGCCGGACCTCGGCGCGGCCCTGGTTCTGCCGCGCGATCTCCAGTGCCGCGCCAGCCGCCGCCGCGTCGGCGGCCAACCTCTCCGCCTCCTGCCTCGACCGGGCGAGCTCCTCGTCGGCCACCAGCTGCTCGCGCGCCAGCGCCTCGCGCCGCTCCCGCTCCGCCTCCGCCCGCCGCCAGTCGGTCAGAGCCCGCCGGTGGGCGGCGTCGGCGCGCTCCGCCTCGAGCCGGTATCGCTCCGGGTCGACCCGCGCCAGGACGGTGTCCGGAGTGACCTCGTCGCCAGCCTGGAACAGCACCTCCTTGACCACGCCGCTGACCTCGGCGGTGACGCGCACCAGCTCGTCCGGCTCGAGGGAACCGAGGGCCTCGACCGCGTAGACGACGTCCCGCGCCCCGACCGTGGCCGCGCGCACCCTCAT
>CAYTJW010000465.1:0-4910 GCA_964438135.1 uncultured Thermoanaerobaculia bacterium | reverse complement strand
CCGTCGTCGGTGTAGCCGTACCGCGTCACCGCCTCGACCGGCTGCTCGTGCGGCGTCCCGTCCGCCGCCCGGCTCGTCACCTCGAGCTGCTCCCGCACCTCGACCACCCGCCCCGCCGCCAGGGTGTACGCCGTCTCCTGCCCCCACGGCGCGGTCACCGTCACCGCGGTCGCCGCCGCCGCGCTCCCGGCCTCCTCCGGGTAGGCCAGGCCCCAGGTCGCCTGCTCGCCGCCGTCCGCCCCGGCCGGGAAGGCCACCCCGGTCACCCGGCCGGTGCCCTGGTCGTAGTCGAGCCCGAGGCGCGCCGGCTGCTCCCCGGCGCCGGCCACGAACCGCGGCAGCCGGAAGCCCGCCAGCCGCGTGCCGGCAAAGGCCTCGCCGTGCAGCGGCGCCGCCGCCCCCAGGTCGAGGTCGTCGTGGTACAGGTACTCCAGGCTCGGCCGGTCGCCCCCCTCGTAGGGGAAGCCCTCGGCCACCAGCTCGCCGGCGCCGGTCGAGACCTCGGGCAGGAGCACCCGCTCCAGCCGCCGGCCGTCCGGCCCGCCGTAGGCGTACTCCACGGTCCGGCCGGCGAAGTCCTCCACCCTCTCGAGCAGGCCGTAGGCCGGGTCGTCCGGGTCCTCCACGTACGACAGCCGGGTGCGCCGGCCGAGGTCGTCCTCCACCCCCACCAGCTGGCCCACCGCGTCGTAGGTCAGGCGCAGGGTGCTGCCCTTCTCGTCCGGGTCCTCGGCCCCCTGCCGGTGCCGGTCCGACAGCTCCACCAGCCGCCCGGCCGCGTCGAACACCGCCGCGTCGTGGTGGCGGCCGAGCAGCCGCCACCCGCCGCCCGCGCGCCGGGTCAGGCTCAGGTAGAGCCCCTTCGGCGCCCAGTAGTCCCCCGCCTTCTCCGTCTCGTCGTAGGCCCCGTCCACGGCGTAGTAGGCGCCGGCGCCGCTCGAGCGCTCCGGGTAGAAGCGGTACACCGAGCCCGAGCCGTCGTGGTACTCGACCTCGCCGGTGGTCGGGATCAGCCGCAGGTGGGCGAAGAGGCGCGAGTACCAGCCGCTGCCGCCCAGCGGCCCGAGCGAGGCCGTGCCCGAGCGGTAGGTCCGGTCCAGGACCAGGGCCAGCGACCGCCCCGGGATGACCCGGTCCGCCGCCGCCAGCATGGCCTGCCCCGAGGCCAGCTCCACGCTCACCCCGGCCTCGCCCGGCGCCCACAGGCCAGGGCTCTGCGCCGGCACCGCCAGCGCCGCCTGCAGCGGCGACGCCACGTCGTCGGCCCACGCCGCCACCGCCGCCGACCCTGCCGGCGGCCGGTAGGAGCCCCCCTGGGCGGCGAAGAACGCCGTCGCGGCCTCGCTCGCCGCCATTGCCGCGGCCGTCACCCCGCCGCAGTCGGCGTCGGTCGGGTCGACCGCGCCCGCGCACTCCGGCGCCGCCAGGTACGCCCGCAGGTACGGCCCGGTGACCAGCAGCTCCTTGACCACCGGCCCGCCCGGGTCGGTGCCCGAGCCCAGCACCCCGGGCCGCTGGCACCGCCGGCACTGCCCCTCCTCGTCCGCCACCGCGCCGCCGGGATCGGAGTCCGGCAGGTCCTGCCGCTGGTAGCCCTCGGCCGCCCGCGGGTCGGCCACCAGCAGCACCGTCTCCACCGACTCGTAGAGGTCGAAGCCGACCGAGTAGCGGCCCCGCTCGTCGAGCGCCGCGGCCGGGTCGGCCGGGACCTCCCCCTCGCCCACCCCGATCCGCCGCAGGGTCACCGTCACCGCCGGCGCCGGCAGGCCGTCCCCCGCCCCGGGCGAGCGCGCCGGCCCCACCTCGGCCTGCCCCAGGTAGCGCTCCCCGGGCAGCGCCCGCAGGCTCTCCACCCGCGCCGTCAGCGACTCCCCCAGCGACCCGGGCAGCGCCACCCGCAGCCGGAACGCCGCCGTCGCCGCCCGCTCGTTCGCCGCCCGCTCCGCCCGCTCGGCCCCGAGCGAGGTCTCCATCGGCACCCCGAGCGGCACGAAGCGCGCGCTCGGCCACGGCTCCGCCGCGGGCCGCGGCGCCCCGGGCGCGAGCGGCAGCTCCACCCCGGACGGCAGGTAGAGGCCCACGAAGCTGACCTGCGGCGACGCGAACGGCACCGCGCTCAGGCCGTCCGAGGTCCAGGTCCGGAGCAGGCCGGTCCCGGCCTGGTCGAGGCCGAGGTGGTTGGTGGTCCAGGGCACGTCGTAGAGGGTCACCAGCGGCCGCGGCGCGGTGTGGCTCCCCTCCGGGCAGCCCGGGTCCGCCGCCGCGCACTCGAGGTCCGGCGCGGCGTTGGACTGGGCGACGTCCCACACGTCCACGATCGGCCGACCCCCCTCGAAGCCGCCGGCGAAGAGCAGGCCGCGCGACGAGTCGACCTGGAGGCGGAAGGCCGAGTGGCCGGCGAGGCGCAGCAGGCCCACCAGCTCCGGCTCGCCGAGCGAGCGCTGGCTGACGTCCGCGACCAGCACGCCCGTCTCCCCCAGGGACAGGAAGACCAGGTCCCCCTGCCGGGTCGCGTGCTCCGGGTCCACCGCCCTTGTGCGGCGGAAGCCGCCGGCAAAGGTGCCGGTGACGCCCCGGTCGACCCAGGTGGCGTCGTCGGCGAGGGCCACGTCGCGCAGGGTCACCGGCGCCGGCAGGTCGCGGTACTCGCCCTCGGGGTCGAGGGCCCGGCCCGCCACCAGGGCCTGCAGGCAGGCCAGGGGCAACGCCTCGGGCTCACCCGGCGTGGCCACCCCGGCCAGGGTGGCGACCGCGCCGAGGTGGAGCAGCGGCGAGTAGGTGGCTACCACCCCCTGCCCCCGCGCGCACTCGCCGCCCGAGCAGCCGGTCTGCCCGTGCACCGCCACCGCCGGGGTCATGGCGATGCCGTCCGACAGCCGCGGCGGGCAGTCGTGCGGCGGCATCGGGTCGCGCTGGTCGCAGCGGCAGCAGCCCGACAGGTCCAGCTCCTCCCCCTCGAAGCTGCCCAGCCGCCGGCCGCACTGGTCCGGGCCCGGCGCCCACAGGGTCGGCACGCCGTAGGCGCGGTTCAAGTCCACCACCGTGATCCCCGAGCCGAGCACCGCCACGTAGCCCAGGGCGAGGACGTTGTGGCGCACCCTCAGCCGGTCGCCGCGCCGCGCCGCCACCGTCAGCGGCCCCGGCTCCGGCGCCGCCGGGCAGCCGGGACCGCGGCTCGGCACGTCCTGAGACCAGGTCTGACCGGTGGTGAGGTCGTCGACCGAGACCCGCTGCAAGCAGTCGTAGGGGCTCTCGTCGCCGCAGCTCCCCGGTCGCGGGTGAGCTGGGCTGGTCGCGGTCAGGGTGACCGGGAAGGTGTAGAGACCCTCGTCGTCCGGCGGCGCGGCGTGGTCGAGGCTCCCCCCCGGCCCGTACGCCGCGTAGAACTCGGCCAGCTCCTGGGGCTCGCTCGCCTCGTCCTGGACCAGCACCTCCATGTCCGCCGGCGTGCCGGCCGGCATGGCGCCCAGGGCCAGCCACTCGGTGCCGAGCAGGCCCGAGTCGCCGCCCAGCGCCAGGGCGGTCGTGGTCCCGCCCGCGACCGGGGCGAAGGTCCCGCCCGGCACCGACGCCCGCAGGTCCTCGAGACGAAAGGCCTTGACCGTCCACGACGCGCCCATCCGGGCGTTGACAAAGACCCGGCCGTGGCCGTCCGTGGCCAGGGCCCGGCTCTGCGACGAGGCCCCCGACCAGGAGCCGAGCACCCGGTAGCCCCCCTCGCCCGACTCATCGGTGGTGGTCGAGGCGTCCACCGCCTGGACCGTGCCGTCGGCCGCGGCCACCACCACCAGGTTTCCGAGCTGGAGCAGGTCCAGGGCCGGCAGGACGCCGCCCGCCATCGGCCCGGTCACCGGCTCGCCCGGCACCGGCCGGGTGGCGAGGTAGAGCACCGCCGGCGCCTCGGCCCACTCGGAGTACGCCGGGTGCGCGAGCGGTGCCGACGGGGGACCCTGGGCGGAGCGGATCCGGTCCCCCGCGAGCTCGAGCCGGTAGCTGTGGCCGGCGGTCAGGCGGCCGACCGGCTGAAGCCGCAGCCGGCTGCCCGAGCCGCCGAGCGACGCCTCCAGCGGCACCACCGGCAGGGACGGGGAGTACAACGCGCAGGCCTCGGTCGGACCGAGGTCGGTGAGGACCGCCACCGGCGCCGCGGGGTCATCGAGCGCCGTCTCGTCGAGCGCCCGGTCGAACTCCAGCTCGAAGCCGTCGAAGGTCGCCGCGTCGAGCTCGCCCGGGCCGAGCAGGAGCAGGTGCTCCCGGGTCGCCGGGTAGACCTCGCCCGCGAGCGGGTCGTCGCACAGCCGCCCGGGCGGCCGCTGCTCGGCCGGCCCCAGCCACTGGTCGCCGCTCGTGTGGGTGGTGCGGTCCAGGTCGTAGAGGGCCACCCCGGTCCCCGCCGGCAGCGGGTACTCCGGCCGGGCGGAGAGCCGGTACAGCCCACCCTCCACCCCCTCCACCTCGAGCTCCAGCCGCAGCAGCTCCCGCTCCCCCGCCCCCGGCGGGGTGAAGCGCACCAGGTCGAACGGCCGCGCCGAGAGCAGCAGCGGCGGCTGGCCGTCGCCCGCCAGCGGCGGCACCTCGACCAGGTCGCCGGCGTCCACCGGCAGCGGGTCGTAGAGCTGCTCGGCCATGACCCAGCCGCTCGCCAGGTCGCGCCGGACGACGTTGAACGGCGCGCCCACGGCCACCGGCAGGACCACGTGTCCGGTCCAGTCCTCGGGCACCGGCAGGTAGACCCAGGCGTCGGCGTAGCTGTTGTAGAAAGCCTCGAAGGTCGACCCGACGCCGGCGCCGACGACCAGGCTCACCAGCGAGTACTCCGCTTCCGCCTCCGCGAGCCAGGCCGCGTCCCCGGCCGCCCTGAGCTCCATCAGGACGGTCTGGACGAAGCACTGCGACAGCCCCTCGCGGAT
>CAYTJW010000464.1:0-4916 GCA_964438135.1 uncultured Thermoanaerobaculia bacterium | reverse complement strand
CCCCCGCCGCAGCGCAAGCGCGGCTTCGAGGTGCCGCTGGCCGCCTGGCTGCGCGGCCCGCTGCGCGACGCGGTGGCCGCGGACCTGGAGCGGCCGGAGCTGTCCGACCTCGGCCTCGACCGCGTGGTGCTGCGCCGCCACTGGGGCGAGCACCTCTCCGGTCGCTCAGACCACGGCGAGCGCCTGCTGGCGGTGGCGGTGCTGGCGCGGTGGGTGAGGGCGTGGGGGTAGGCTGACTCGGAAGCCCGGCGGCAGGGGAGGCGTGCGCCGAGCAGCGCGCGGCTTCGGAGCGTGCTCGCGGGGCTGCGGCGTCGACGGGCGGGAGCGAGCGACGACAGGAGCGTCGGGGGCGCCTGACCTGGCGCGGAGAGGCGCGGCGGCGGTCAGAGCCAGAGGTGGCGGTCCAGGGCGGCGCGGATCGCGGTCAGCCGGTCGGCCGACAGCGAGCCAAGGGTCGCACCGACCCGGAGCAGCGAGACCGTCCGCACCTGCTCGCAGAGCGCCTTGCTCGGGCGCTCGAGCCCCGACTCCTCGGCCGGAACCAGGACCTGGAATGGGAACACGCGCCCCACCTTCGTCGACAGGGGGACGACGGTCACGGTCGGACTGGTCCGGTTCGCGAGCTCGTTCTGCACCACGACGGCAGGCCTGCGCTTGCCGACCTCGGAGCCGACAACCGGGTCGAGGGCGACCCAGACGACGTCGCCGCGCCGCATCACCATGTCTCGCTCTCGATGTCGGCCCACCCGTCGGGCAGGGAGGGGTCCACGGCTTCGGCTCGGTAGCCCTCCTCCATGGCTGCCACCAGCTCCCGACGTCGCAGCTCCTCGAGACGCTGGTCCACGGCCTCGCGCACGAACTCGCTCAGGGACCGCGCGGTCGCGAGGCGACGGATCTCGAGCACCGCCTGGTCGGGTATGATGACCGTAGTGCGCATCCGTATGCTCCCTCCAGCTGAGCTCGATCATACCAGACGCTGGCGCGAGGTGCGACGACTCGGGTGGCCCGATGCACTCCGAGTCGACGGAGCCAGCCGAGTGCCAGGACGGTGCCACGTGTCACAACCTTCACAACGCCGCAACGCAGCCGGAGGCCGCACACCTGATCACCTCGAAGTCGTGAGCTTCGTGACCCGCTGCACCGCATTGGTGTCACCGCACTGTCGCCATTCGTCGTCCCAGGGTGCGGAGATCACCGAATGTGCGGACCTGGCACGCGGTTGGGCGCCGCGAGCGCGGGAGTACGATGGGGAGGGGTGGCCACCGAGGAGATGATCTGCGGTTTCGACGCTGGCACCGTCGCTGTCAAGATCGCTGGGGAGGTGTGACGGTGAGCTGGCGGCTGGCTGCACTGTCCGTCGCAGTGCTTGCTGCCCAGGAGCTCCCGACGCCGTCCGTTGTCGAGATCGTCCCGCAACCTGCGGAAGGACCGTCGCGCGTCGCCCCCGCCGATCCACCCACTGAGTTCCGCGTGCTTCAGTGCCAGCCGCTGCCTCTGGCGCCGGAGGCGCTGAAGGACGTGTGGGCAGAGCCTGCACGCGAAGGACCGCGTCGACAGCTCGCCGAGATCTACACGAGGAACGGGTACCTCGGGGCGGCGCGGTTCTTCGACGACACTGTTCGCGAGCTGCGCCGCGAGCCCCCGGTGACGCAGCCCGTGCAGACCGGCATCGCGTGGTCTTACACGGGGCGCGATCGATCCCCTGCAGGGACTCGAGTGGCCGCCGAGGTCGCCCGGTTGGTGAGTGATGGCGAGTACGATGCCGCCGTCCAACTGGCACAGGCGGAGGTCGAGGCCAGTGGTCCTACCGCCCGCGGGGCGGTGCAGTGGGCGTACGCCGTCGTCTCGAAGGGCACCGTCGCGCCCAGTGGCATCTCACCCGAGGTGTCAGAGGCTGCGGTCCGCCTGCTGCTCACCAGTCTCCTCGAGAGGGTGCCACTCCCTGCGGGTGTCGACTGCGCCGCGTCGGGTTTCGAGCTGCTCTCGACCGTGTTCGCCGGAGTCGGCGACAACGTCTCGGCCGTCACGGCGGCCCGCCTGGCCCTGCGTGACGTGGAAGACCCGGGAACCCCCTACCCCGAGTCCGATTCCGGCTGGCGCCAGGTCGCGGCCCATCGCCTGCGAGAGAAGATCCAGCTCCTGGAGCTCGCCGAGAACCGGTCCCAGCGCTGACACCCTGGGACCGTGCCGAGGAGCCGCTGGCGGCACCACGACGTACTGGTTCATCCGTCATCTCGGGCTCGGGGCGGCCTCTGTCCCCGAGCTTGCCCCGCGGCAGAGCCCGGGAGTGCCATGGTGTCGGCGTTGCAGCCCGATCGCGACCGGGGTTGTCGATGGGGCCTCCTCACCCCCAGGGGTAGCCCTCAGCGAGCTGGCCTCGGCGGAGCGGGCGCGGTAGCGCTGGTCGCGGGTGACCAGGGTTCCGCCGACGACGATGGCGAGGGCGTGGCAGGCGGCGTCGTGGAAGGTGACGCCGCAGGCCGCGACCAGCTCGAGCGTCTTCGCCTCCCACGCCTCCGTCGGCCTCGGCTCGGGCAGGTCGAGGGCACGCAGGGCCGCGAGGACGCGCGCGGCGTCGTCGGGGAAGCGGCGTGCGCCCGTGTTGCCGAGCTCGAAGTACCACGGCGACGGCACGACGAGGTCGACCGTGCCGTCGACGAAGTCGGCGAGGAGACGGCGCGCCTCGCCGGCATGCGGCTCCTCGTCGCGCGGCAGGACCCACTCGAGGATGACCGAGGCGTCGGGCACCAAGAGGTGGCTCATCGGCCGTCCCGGTGCGCGCGAATCCAGTCCTCCGCCGTACCCGCCGGCTCGCGCAGCGTCGGGGCGAGGGCCTCGAGGTCGGCCACGGCCGCGCGTCGCCGCCGCCGCTGTGCCGCCTGCCGGACCGCGTCGCTGACGAACCGGCTGCGGTCGCCGCGGGGGATGCTGCGCAGGCGCTCCCAGACCTCGTCGTCCAGAACGACGTCGACGCGATGTGCCATCGCGCACCTCCATGTGGATGGTTGTCCACACTCCTCTTCCACCTCTTGCCACGCGGCAGGCTCGACACGTCCCGGAGGCGGCGCCCCTCGCCCTTGACCCGACCCCGCCGCTCGGGCATCCTCCCGCCTGCGCGAGCCGTCGAGGCGGGCTCCCCCGGCGGCGGAGGTCGCCCCGGCACGGGGTGCGGAGGGGTCATGCGACTGCGGGGCAGGGTCTGCATCGTCACCGGGGCCGCGAGCGGCATCGGCGAGGCCACGGTGGCGCGTTTCCTGGCGGAGGGGGCGGTCGTCTACGGCGCGGACATCGCCTACCGCGAGCGGCGGGACGACGGGCCGCGCCACGACCGGCCCCTGGACGTGACCCGGCTCGAGGGGTGGTCGCGGCTGGTCGAGGAGGTCGACTCGGCCCACGGCCGGGTCGACGTGCTGTTCAACAACGCCGGGCTGGTGGGGACCTACGCCTCGATCACCGAGGTGGAGATCGCGGACTGGCACCGGGTGGTCGAGGTGAACCAGACCTCGGTCTTCTACGGCATGCGCTCGGTGCTGCCGGTCATGCAGCGCAACCGGTCCGGCTCGATCGTCAACATGTCGTCGGTGTGGGGGTGGGTCGGCGCCCCCGGGGTCGCGCCCTACCAGGCGTCCAAGGGGGCGGTGACGCTGATGACGCGGAACGCCGCCGTGACCTACGCGGCCGACGGCATCCGGGTCAACTCCGTGCACCCGGGCTACATCACGACCCCCATGACCAGGGACCAGGACCCGGCGGTGTCGGCGCGGATGGTCGACTCGACCCTGCTCAAGCGCGCCGGCCGCCCCGAGGAGGTCGCCGCGGCGGTGGCCTTCCTGGCGTCCGACGACGCCTCGTACATCACCGGCGTGCAGCTGCTCGTCGACGGCGGGCTGGCGACCCCGTAGCCCCCCGCTCGACATGGCCCGCCGACCGGCAGGCCGGGGGGCGGCGGGCCCGGAGGGAGCGAGACCCATGGCGACCACCCGACCCGGCGTCGACCTCATCGCGGCCTACTTCACCCTCGCCGGCGACGTCTACCCCTTCGGCCCGACCGAGGTCAGCCCCTTCTCCTTCGAGGACCGGGTCGAGGCCGCGGCGGCGGCCGGCTGGAAGGGCATCGGCCTGGTCCTCGCCGACCTCCAGGCCACGGCGGCCCGGATCGGTCTCGACGAGATGCGGCGGGTCCTCGACGCGAACGGCATCGAGCACGTCGAGCTGGAGTTCGTCGTCGACTGGTTCCGGGACGGCGAGCGGCGCCGGCGGTCGGACGCCTGCCGGCGGGAGATCCTGGCCGTGGCCGAGAGGCTGCGGGCGCGCGACGTCAAGGTCGCGCCCGGGCTCGGGGCCGACATCGCCCACCCCGCGCCGGAGGACCTGGTGGCGGACGTGCCGCGGATGACCGACGAGTTCGCGCTCTTCTGCCAGGACGCGGCGCGCCACGGCACCGCCCTGGCCCTCGAGATCATGCCCTTCTCCAACGTGCGGACGATCGAGGTCGGCCGGGCGATCGTCGAGGGCGCCGGCCAGGCGAACGGCGGCCTGCTCCTCGACGCCTGGCACGTCGCGCGCGGCGGCATCCCCCATGACGAGGTCGCCCGGCTGCCCGGCTGTCTCATCGGCTCGGTCGAGCTCGACGACGCGGACGCCCGGGTCGAGGGCACGCTCTGGGAGGACACCATCCACCGCCGGCGCCTGCCCGGCGACGGCGCGCTCGACTGCCGGTCCTTCGTCAGGGCGGTGCGGGCCACGGGCTTCGCGGGCGCCTGGAGCGTGGAGGTGATCTCCGCCGAGCTGCGCAAGCGCCCGCTCGGGGAGGTGGCGAGGGCCGCGTTCGCGGCGACGATGGCCCAGCTCGAGGGCTAGGCCTGCCCGGGGCCCACAAGTAGGACTGGACAAGTTGACCGGGCCCCGTTACCGTG
>CAYTJW010000463.1:0-4924 GCA_964438135.1 uncultured Thermoanaerobaculia bacterium | reverse complement strand
GATCGCGGCCTGCTCGCGGCTGGTCGTCGTCCCGGACGGCCCGCTCCACCTCCTGCCCTTCGCCGTCCTGCCCGATCCGGCGACCGGGTACCGGCGGCACCTGGTGGAGAGCGCCCCGCTGTCGGTGGTCGCCTCGGCCACCGTGCTCGCCCAGCTCGCGGGGCAGCGCCGACCACCGCGGTCGGTCCGGCTCGCCGCCTTCGGCGACCCCGCCT
Source organism: uncultured Thermoanaerobaculia bacterium (assembly GCA_964438135.1). Taxonomy (GTDB): domain Bacteria; phylum Acidobacteriota; class Thermoanaerobaculia; order Thermoanaerobaculales; family Sulfomarinibacteraceae; genus CAYTJW01. The sequence continues at coordinate 4,709 of CAYTJW010000463.1, read as the reverse complement.
ACCCCACGGGCAGGGCGAGCGGCAGGCTCGAACCGCTGCCGGCCACCCGGGCCGAGGTCGAGGGCCTCGGCCACCTCCTCGGAGACCGCGCCACCCTGTGGCTCGGCGAGGACGCCACCGAGGCGCGGGTCAAGGCCGTGGGGCAGGGGGCGACGGTCGTGCACCTCGCCGTCCACGGCCTGGTCGACGAGCAGCGGCCGCTGTCCTCGGCGCTGGCGCTGAGCCTCCCCGAGCAGCCAGTCGAGGGCGAGGAGAACGGTCTCCTGCAGGCCTGGGAGGTCCTCGAGCAGGTGCGGCTCGACGCCGACCTGGTCGTGCTCTCGGCGTGCGAGACCGCCCTCGGCCAGGAGCTGGCGGGGGAGGGGATCCTGGGCCTGACCCGGGCGTTCCAGTACGCGGGCGCGCGGAGCGTGCTCGCCAGCCTGTGGAGCGTGGCGGACGACAGCACGGCCGAGCTGATGCGGCGCTTCTACGCCGGTCTCGAGGCGGGGCTGGCGAAGGACGAGGCCCTCAGGCGAGCCCAGCTCTCCTTCATCCGCGGCCCGGCGGCGGCTGGCGACAGCAACGCGCCGCCCGGGCGCGACCTGACCCACCCCTTCTTCTGGGCCGCCTTCGAGCTCGTCGGCGACTGGCGGTAGCAGCCGCCTGGTGAGCCCGGCGATGCCCCGCACCGACCCCCTCGCCGAGTGCTCCGTCCGCGCGAACCGGCTCGGGCTCCGCGGTCAGGCCTCGCCGTAGACCAGCCACCGCGCGTGGGCGGCGGCCTCGCGTCCCTGCTGCGCCGTGCGCGGCCCGGAGACGAGCCGCTCCAGGCGCAGCATGTCCACGGGCCGGAGGATCACCTCGGCGCGGGCGGCGCCGGCCAGGGGGTCGCGCACCTCGACGCACGCCTCCTCGGCGCCCGGGTCGAGGGTCGGGTAGAGCATGACCGCGCGGCCGCCCGCCTCCCGGCTCGAGGCGTAGATGACCAGCTGGTAGAGCATCGACCGGGGAAGCGGTTGCTCCCAGAGGTCACGGTACTTGGCGTCGAGCATGGCGCAGGCGCGACCGCCGCGGTGGACCACGAAGTCCGGGCGGGGCGCGGGCGCCCGGCGCCGGCGGGGGTTGCGGCGCGGGTCGTAGGCCAGCATGCCCACCAGGCGCTGCTCGTCGCGAACGGTGTGGTCGGCGAGATGCTGGTGGAGGTAGCGCGACAGCAGGGCCTGGAAGAAGCGGTTCATGTCGAACAGGAAGCCCGGCACCGGGACACCCTCGTCGCCGGCGGCCAGGGCCGTACCCTGGCCGGTGGCCAGCAGCTCGACGACCGCCAGCGCCGGGCGGTAGGCGGCGCTGAGCCGATCGTCGAGACGCCGGACCCGACGCAGCAGCTCGGCGGTCAGCGGCGTCGGGGCAACGCTCTCGGCGAGCAGGGCGGCGAGGCGGCGGAGCTGACCGCGCAGCCTCAGGTCTGAGGTCAGCCGGACGCCGATGCGCAGGCCCCCGAGCACGGCCCGGTTGAGGGCTGTGTCCTCCTGCCGTGGGTGATGGGTGCAGGGCAGGGTCGCCCGGGAGGGGCCGGCCTGGCGGGCGAAAGCGGTGAGGTCGATGCGGCCGCGCGGACTGCCGAGGTGGGCCTGCCGCCGCTCGTACCGCCGGTGCAGGCCGCGCGCCGCGAGCTCGCCGACCTCCTCGACCAGCTGGCGGAGCAGGAGGTCGTGGAACGCCGCCCCCGACGGGGTCCGCGGCAGGGCGTCCAGCAGCTTCAGGTCGCGCAGGCCGTAGGCGTAGCGGACCAGGTTCAGGAGCGGCAGGCCCTGCAGCTTGGGCTGGACCGCGAGGCGCAGGTCGCCGATCTGGACCACGCCGACGAACGACGTGGTCTGGACCTCGAGGCCGTCGCGCAGCTCCACCACCCGCAGCCGCTCGGCCGCGGCCAGGTCGGCGGCGAGGCGGCGAGCGACGGCGCCGCCGAGGCTCTCCCCGGCCAGCGCGGGCGTGTCGGCCGGCGTGCAGGTCTGCCACTCGTGGAGGGTGAGGTCAGTCACCGGTCCCGCTCGGGGTCCGGACCCTCGTCCCCCTCGCCCTCGTCGCCGTCGCCCGGCTCCTCGCCCGGCGTCTCGGTCACGAGCTCGGTGACCGAGAAGACCGTGGCGATCTCCGGCGCCGGAGCGAGCAGAGCGGCGACCAGGTCGTCCTGCCGCCTGGGGTCGAACAGCTCGTGGCGGACCCGCTGGCCGGCCCGGTCGACCAGACCCGGCCCCAGGATCCTCTCCAGCGCGTCGAAGTCCTCGTAGCAGTACTCCTCGAGCAGCGGCACGATGTCGTCCTGGACGATGCGGGCGAGGCGGGCGAGGTCACACACCGGGGCGTCGCTCTCCATCAGGTAGGCGTGGCCGACCTGGAGGTTGCGCGCGTCGCGGCCGACGTGCTCGCAGATGCGCCGGTTGAGCGCGACCAGCCAGGGACCGAGGGGGACCCCACCGACGACAACCGCTCCCAGCACGGTGCTGTCGGGCAGCAGCTCGACGAAGCCGAAGCGGCGCCGCAGCGCGGTGTCGAGCAGGGCGATCGAGCGGTCAGCGGTGTTCATGGTGCCGATCAGGTAGACGTTGTCCGGCACGCTGAACGGCTCCCCCGACAGCGGCAGCAGGATCGACTGGCCGCGCTTGTCGCGCTCCAGCACGGTCAGCAGCTCGCCGAAGATGCGCGGGATGTCGCCCCGGTTGATCTCGTCGACCAGCAGGTAGAAGCGGCGCTCCGACTGGCGGCGGGCGTCGTCGCACAGGCGCTTGAAGATGCCGTCGCGGCGCTCGAAGGCGAGCTCGCCCTCGTTCGCGATGGGCCGGTAGCCCTCGAGGAAGTCCTCGTAGCCGTACGCCGGGTGGAAGGCACAGAGGCGCACGAGGCCGGGCCTCTCCCGGCTGGCGCCGGCGACCTCGTCCCGGTCCTCTGGCCGCAGCTGGTCGAAACGCGCGCCGAAGGCGGCCAACGCCGCCAGGTCCAGCGCCGCCCGCCGCGCCCAGAAGGTCTTGCCGGTGCCGGGCGGGCCGTAGAGGATGACCTGGCGCTTGCGGTCCAGCACCGCCTGGACGCGGCCCGGGATGCCGTCGAGAGCCTGGATGCGACGGAACCCAGTCACCACCGCCGGCTGCTGGGTATCCGAGGGGCCCCCAGCCTGCGGGCCGCGGTCCAGGAGGCGGCGCTCCACCTCGAGCAGGGTCGAGTGGTGGCGGAGCTGGCGCAGGGTCGTGCGCAGGCCCTCCATCTGCGGCGCATCCCACTCCTCGAGGGACAGCCACTCGACCGGGCGGCGGTGGGGGCACTCCGAGCCGGCGACGTACTGGTAGGGGCCGGTGACGCGGCCGACGCCGAGGGTGGTGGCGCCGTCGGCGGCGAGCACCAGGTCGCCGTCCGCGACCGCGACCGTGAAGCTGAAGAGCTGCTGGAGGTCCCGGCCGATGACCTGGGGGCTGCGGTCGGCGGTCTCGGCCAGACGCTGCCGCACGGCGTCCTTGCTCGGCTGGTCGCACCTGGTGCCGCTGAGGTCGCCGACCTCGGCCCAGCCCACCGCCACGAAGCCGCCGTCCCGCATCGCCTGCCACCAACTGCGCGGCCTGATGCCGTCGCTGGTGCCGACCCGCCAGTAGGCGTGCGGCTCGCCGTTGCGGACGTTGAGCAGCGAGGTCACCTGCATCGGCTCGATGCCGAGCTCGCGCGCCGCGGCGACGAAGCGCCCGCCGCACAGGTAGCGGCCCTTGCCGGCCGGGGGCTCGACCAGGGCCTTCACCAGGTGGAAGCGCTGGTAGTCCTCGAGGTGGTAGTCGTCGAGCCGGTCCGGGAACAGGATGCAGAGGTACTTGTGGCCCCAGGCCGAGTCCTGCACGTCTGGCGCCAGCCGCTCGAGGTCGGCCTGGAGCCGGGCGTAGGCGGCGTCGTCGGCCTGCTCCGGCAGGCGCGCGAGCCGCTCGACCGCGGCCAGGAGCTGGTCGCGGTGGCGGCGGGCGATGGCGACCGCCTCCGCCTCGGTCAGCTCGCGCTGCTTGGTCGGCGAACCGGTCATCCACGCCCCGGTCTCCCGGCGCCGGTAGAGGCCGAACTTGAGCGCGCTGCCGCCGGCGATGCTGCCGAAGTGCACCGTCGGCAGCTCCTCGTCGTTCTTGAACTCCAGCCAGTAGACCAGGCTGTCGCGGTTGCCGTGCTCGTGCATGGTCCGCAGCAGCGCCTCGCCGTCGAGGCTGGCCAGCACGTCCGGGCCGAAGCGGCGCCGGAACGCGGCGCAGCAGGCGTCGATCTGGGCCCTGGACAGCAGCTCGTCGCCGCCCGCCAGCTGCCGGTAGAGAGAGCTCAGCTCGTTCCTGATGCGTTCGTCGAGCACGCTCGCCTCCCCCGTGGCCGGAGCGAGGCCGCACCCGCACCGCCGCGGCCACCGACCCGGTCAGCGCAGCCGCGGATTGTCCCACGACGACCTGGCACCGGCGAGCCTCGAGCGGGATCGGCGATCGGCCGAGCCGGCTGCGGCGACCGAGGCGCCACTGCCGCCGACGCCGCCCGTCACGGCGTCACTGCCGACCAGAGCGGTCACCACCTCAGGGGCGAGCCCGTCCGCCGTGAGGGTGTGGCCGTCGAGGCTCTGTGCCGCCGCCGGCGTCCAGGCGAGGAACGCGACGCCCGCGACGAGAGCCGCGGCGAGACACGTCGGGTGGCTCATGCGCCCCTCCCCTGCCGCCCCC
>CAYTJW010000462.1:0-4927 GCA_964438135.1 uncultured Thermoanaerobaculia bacterium | reverse complement strand
GCCCTCGAGCCGCTGCTCGAGGTGGCCGACGCCGGCGTGCCGGTGGTTCTGGTCCCCGGCAACCACGAGCGGTCGCTGCTGCCGTTCCCGATCCTCGCCGCCCACCCCCGCCTGCACCTCCTCGACCGGCCCCGCACCCTCGCCCTCGACCTGGCCGGCTGCCGGGTCGCGGTGGCCGGCTTCCCGTGCCGCCGCGACGGCGTGGCCGGAGCCTTCGCGGGCCTGGTCGAGGCCACCGGCTGGCGCCAGCAGGCGGCGGACGTCCGCCTCCTCTGCCTGCACCAGGCGGTCGAGGGGGCGCGGGTCGGGCCTGCGGGCTTCGTCTTTCGCGGTGGCGCAGACGTGGTCCGCGGCTCGGACCTGCCCGCGTCCTTCGCCGCCGTCCTCGCCGGCCACGTCCACCGTCACCAGGTCCTGACCGGCGACCTCGAGGGCCGCCCCCTGCCCTGCCCGGTGCTCTACCCGGGCGCGCCGGAACGGGTCGGCTGGGCCGAGCGGGACGAGCCCAAGGGCTACCTGCTGCTCGAGCTGGCGCCGACCGCGGACGGCCGCGGCCGGCTCGAGCGCTGGCGTTTCGAGCCCCTGCCGGCCCGGCCCATGGTCGAGCTCCGCCTCGACCTCTCGGGCCTCGACCCGGAGGCTGCGCGAACGCGCCTGGCGGCCGCCCTCGCCCCCCTGCCGCCCGACGCCATCGTCCGCCTCGAGCCGTGCGGCGGCGACGCGCCGTGGGCAGGGACGGCGCTCGGCGCCGCCGCCCTGCGCGGCCTGGCGCCGCCGACCATGACGGTCGAGGTGCGCCGGCCACGGGCTGACGGCACCGGGGTAGGATCGGTGCGACCCGTTGGCACCGGAGAGGAGGCGCCGCCGTGAGCTTCACCGTCCGTCCCACCACCGCCGCCGACACCGACTGGGTCGAGCAGTTCACCACCCGCCACTGGACGACGGCGTTCGTGGTCGCCCACGGCGAGGTGCTGTGGCCGCACCGGCTGGCGGGCTTCGTCGCCGAGCAGGACGGAGCGCCGGTCGGCCTGGTCACCTACCACGTCTACGGCGCCACCTGCGAGGTGGTGACCCTCGACAGCGACCTGCCCGGTCGCGGCATCGGCACGCGCCTGCTCGAGGAGGTCGCGGCCGCAGCCCGCGCCGCCGGCTGCAGCCGGCTGTGGCTGATCACCACCAACGACAACCTCCACGCCCTCGGCTTCTACCAGCGCCGCGGCTTCCGCCTGGTGGCGGTCCACCCCGACGCACTCGAGCGCTCGCGCCGGCTCAAGCCCTCGCTGCCGCTCCTCGGCGCCGACCGCATCCCGCTGCGCGACGAGCTCGAGCTGGAGATGCGCCTCTGACGGGCACGGCTCACGGGGCGGTGCTCGACCAGGCCCCCGTGTCGCCCGACTCGAAACCGTCGCCGAACAGCATGGCCCGGCCGTCGAGCACGGCGGTGCCGCTGCCGCTGACGGCCTTGACCAGCAGGTAGAGGCGGCCGCCGGTCGCCGGCCGGGCGGTGAGGAGCTCGTCGGCGTCGCCTGACCGGGTCGAGCTGGCCAGGATCACCGGTCGTCCGTCGGCGTCCGGCAGGCCCTGGACCACGTACAGGTCGAAGTCCGCCCCGGCCGGCACGTCGAGCTCGAAGACGTAGGTCTGGCCGCCGTCCGCGTCGAGGTGCCACGCGGTCGCCCGCTGCTCGAACGGCCCGCAGCCCAGGGTCAGACCGACCGGGCCGGGGAAGGACCAGACCCGGGTCAGCGCCTCGACCGCGGCGTCCGCGTTGACCTGGCCGTAGCCCTCGCGCGCGTCCGGCGCGCCACGGTCGAGGGTGGGGTCGTTGCCGGACGGGGTCGTCGGCACGTCGCCGCCGTTCCACAGCATCTCGCCCGGCTGGTTGGTCTCGGTGGCGGTCATGAGGATCAACTGCTTGACGCCGAGCGCCTCGGCCTCGGTCGAGGTCCAGGGGTCGCCGAGCTGCTCCTGGACGTCGATCAGCAGGGCGGCCAGGCCGGACACGATCGGCGCCGCCATGGACGTGCCCTTGAGGCCGGTGTAGTCGTTGGCGACGAGGTCGGCCATGAGGTTGCGGTAGTCGCCGTCGTTGCTCTCGACCGACACGATCTTGGTGCCGCCGGTGGTCGAGCCGCCCGGCGCGACCACGTCCGGCTTGCCCTGGCCGGCGAAGCCGTTGCTGGAGGCGTTGTTCATGGCGCCGACGTCGTTGACCGAGCCCACGGCGATGGCCTTGACAGCGCTGGCCGGGCTGCCGACGGTGTAGGTGGGGAAGTTGTTGCCGGCCGAGCAGACGACGACGATGCCGTTGGCGACCAGGGTGTTGACCTTGTCGTCCTGGGTCTGGACGATGGTGCCGTTCTCCTCGCCGAGGCTCATGTTGACGACCCGGATGTTGTAGTCGTCGCGGTGCAGGAGGACGTAGTCGAGGCCCTCGTTGACGTCGGCGTCGGGGGTGCCGCCGGAGTCGAGCAGGACCTTGACCGGTAGCACGGTCACGCCCGGGGCGACGCCGCGGAGGATGGGGTAGCCGTCCCCCACCGGCGCGTACGGCACCTCCTCGCGGCCGACGTAGGGGGCGTTGCCGGCGCCGACGTCGTTGGCGAAGATCGGACGGTGGATGCCGGGGCTCGCGATGTCGAAGCTGACGACATTGGGCGAGGTGCTCGAGACGGACGCGGCGCCGATCCAGGTCCAGCTGGGGTCGCGGGCGTGGACCCAGGTGCTGCCGGAGCCGGTCCAGTGGAGCTCGAGCTGGAGGGCGCCGACGCCAGTGCCCCTGGCGACGACGTTGTCGTACCAGCCGTAGGCCTCGGTGGTCGGGAGGCGGCCGGCGGTGGTGGTGACCAGGGTCATGCCGGCCGAGCCGACCCCGACCGCGGCGCCGCTGCCGAGGGCGATGCCGGCGACGTGGCTGCCGTGGCCGCCGTAGTCCACCGGCTCGGGGTAGGCGGTGGAGGTGGTGTCGACCCAGCCCGCGCTCAGGATGCGGCCGGCGAAGTCGGTGTGGCTGTCGTCGAGGCCGGTGTCGAGCACCGCGACGGTGGTGGTGGCGCCGCCGTCGTAGCCCGCGTCCCACAGCGCCGGCCGCACCCGCACCTGCTGCACCGCGACGTCGACGTGAGCCTCCACCAGGCCCACGTCCCGGACCACGCACAGCCGACCGGTAGCGGCGAGCCGGCGCGCCAGCTCCCGCACCGCCCCTGCCGGCACGGCACCAGAGAAACCGTAGCTGACCGCCTCGAAGGTGTGGACCACCTTCCCACCCAGGGCCCGGAAGAGCTCGAGGTCGGCCGGCCGGTACGGCTCGTACAGCACGACCTCGACCTCGACCGCCTCGCCTCCCATGGCTTCCGCCTCGAGCGCGGCCACCCGCTCCTCGAGACGGTCGACGAGGAGGTTGCGGTCGACGTCCTCCTGCTCCGGGTGACGGATGGTCGGCGGCACCAGCGACGCCGCGCCGGCGGTCCCGGCGGACAGGGTCAGAACGGCCACCACCACAACCGAGACGCAACGGATCGACATCGGCGCACCTCCAGCACGCGAGATCGGGGAGCGGGTGCTGCCGCCCAGCCTACACCGGCTGGCTGGCGCGCCGCAAGCCCGGCCGCCCCTACCCCACCCGGTTGCGCAGCACGCCGACGCCCTCGACCTCGACCTCGACCACGTCGCCGGGCAGGAGCGGGCCGACCCCGGCCGGGGTGCCGGTGAGGATCACGTCGCCCGGCTCGAGGGTCATGACCGAGCTGACGTAGGCGACCAGGACCGCGGGCGGGAACACCATCTGCCCGGTGCGACCCTGCTGGCGAAGGGCGCCGTTGACGCGGCAGGCGACCCCCAGGTCGGCGACCTCGGCCTCGCGCAGACCGGCGACCAGCTCCGGCCCGAGCGGGCAGAAGGTGTCGAAGCCCTTGCCGCGGGTCCACTGCCCGTCCCTCCGCTGCAGGTCGCGAGCGGTGACGTCGTTGGCGCAGGTGACGCCGAGCACGAGCGGCCAGGCGTCGGCGGCAGCGACGTCGCGGCAGCGGCGGCCGATCAGGAGCGCCAGCTCGGCCTCGTGCTCCACCCGCTGCGACTGGGCCGGGACCACGACCGTGCCCTCCGGCCCGAGCAGGCTCGACGGCGGCTTCAGGAACAAGAGCGGCTCGGCCGGCACCTCGGCGCCGTGCTCGGCGGCGTGCTCGACGTAGTTGCGGCCGACGCAGACGACCTTGGACGGCTCGGCCGGGGCGAGCAGGGCAAGCCGGCCCAGCTCGCCGAGAGGCTCGCCGCCGCCGCACGGACCCGGCGCCCACGGTGGTCGGTCGAGCCGGTGCACGGTCCCCCCGTCGACCCGCCCCCAGGTCGGTCCGTCCCCGGTGAGCACCCGCACGAAACGCTGTCGACCCATCGCCTCGCCCCCAGTCTGAGCCGCCGCCGCCCGGGCGGCGCCGGCGACGGCACCCGTGCTGCCGGCCGGATCGGTCTACCCCGCGCCGCCACCGCGGATGCGCTCGCGCAGCTGCTCCAGCTCGTCGGGCCCGACCAGGGCGGCGTAGGCCTCGGACGCCCGCGGGTGGGAGGGGTCCGCGGCCAGCGCCCGCTCGAGCGCCTTGCGCTGGCGCTCGGCCGAGCCGCGCCGGCGCCACACCTCCGAGGTCTCCACCCAGGCGTCGACGCAGCGGATGTCCAGCTCCACCGCCCGCTGCAGCTTCTGCAGCGCCCGGTCGACCCAGAGCGGGTTCTTGAGCATCAGGCGGGCCAGGCCGACCAGGTAGTCCGGCCGGGGGTCGAGGTCGCACGCCTCCTGCATGGCCTGGAGCGCGGTGAACATGTCGGCCCGGCGCACCGCCTGCTCGGCGCGCTCGGCGCACTCCCGCGCCAGGGCCGCGCGCGCGGCGGGATCGGTCGACGGGCCGGGCTGCGGGCTGGCCGGGACGCTCCGGGC
>CAYTJW010000461.1:0-4930 GCA_964438135.1 uncultured Thermoanaerobaculia bacterium | reverse complement strand
GACGGTCTCGCCCTCGCCGCGCGCGACCGCGTCGAGAGCGCCGCCGGACTGCCGCAGCAGCACCTCGGCCAGGCTGGCGGCGTGGTTGCCGCCGGCGAACACCAGCACGCCCGGGCCGAGCGCCTGCCGCACCGCCCGCGCCAGATCCAGGGTCGGGTTGTGGACGGTGCAGTAGTTGCAGCTCACCCCGACCGCCTCCGAGCGGTGGTCGACGAGGCGGCGGAGGACCGCGTCGGGGGTGAGGTCCTCGGCCATGGCGTCGACCACGATCGTGTCGTGCCCGGCCCGCTCGAGGGCACCGGCGACCACGGCGGCGCCGATCGGCGGGTCGCTCTGGACGGTGAACCCCTCCCGCTGCCTGAGGTTGGGGACGACCACCGCGACCCGGGCCGGCACCGCTCACCGCCTCCCGGCGAGGGCGAGGGCGGTCTCGCGCAGCGCCGCCCGGACGTCCTCGGCCGGGTCGCTGAGGTCCGGGACGCAGAGCAGGTTGCCGGGCCGGCGGTCGGTCACCACGTAGCGGGGCGTGATCCCGAGCGCCTCGGCCATGACGTCGCACATCTCGCGGATCGAGAGCTGCTCCGAGCCGCCGAGGTTGGCGAGGCGCGGCCGCGGTCCCCGCACCACCGCCTCGACCAGGCGCGCCAGCGACGCGACCGGCAGCGGGTTGGTGACGGGCAGGCCGGCGGCGGTGGCCAGCTCGATCGGCCGGCCGGCGAGCAGGTCGTCGACCAGGCGGGGCACCAGCCGCGGCAGCCGCTGGCCAGGGCCGAAGGGGAAGTAGAGCCGCAGCACGCAGAGCTCGGCAGAGGTGGTGGCGAGCATCGCCTCGGCGGCCAGCTTGGAGGCGGCGTAGACCGACACCGGCCGCGGCGGCGTGGCGGACGTGGCTGGCTCGTCGCGCGGCCCGTAGACCGCCCCGGTCGAGAGGTAGACCAGCAGCCGGAGCCGCGGCAGCTGGTCGAGGTGGCGGGCGAGGTGGAATGCGGAGTGGGCGTTGTCGCGCCAGGTCTCGAGCTCGTCACCGCTCTCGCCGACGAGGCCGGCGGCGTGGACGAGGACCTCGGTGTCGGCCGGGATGGCGGCGAAGGACGCCGGTCGGGCGAGGTCGAGGACGGGTCGGGCGAGGCAGGAGACGGCAACGTCAGCCGCCCCCGCGAGGTGGCGGGCGACGGCCGAGCCGACCAGGCCCGAGGCGCCGAGGACGGTCAGCCTCATCCCGGCGCCCGGAGGGCTGCCGCGGTCCTGCGGATCCCCTCCTCGAGGTCCACGCGCGCCTCGAAGTCGAGCAGCTCGATCGCCTTGCGGACCGACGGGATGCGCAGCTCGACATCGGCGTAGTCCTTCTGAGTGAAGAGGATCGAGGACCTCGACCCGAGCACGCGGACGACCGTGTTGGCGAGACCGTAGATGGTGGTGACCGCCTTCTGGTTGCCGATGTTGAACGACTCGCCCACCGCCCGCGGGTGGGACAGGGCCAGCAGCACGCCGTCGACCATGTCGTCGACGTAGCACCAGGCGCGGATCTGCGTGCCGTCGCCGTGGATCTCGATCGGCTCGTCGGCGACCGCCCGCAGCACGAAGGTCCGCAGCGCGCCCTCGCCGACCTGGCCCGGGCCGTAGACGTTGAACGGGCGGACCACGGTGACCGGCAGGCCCCGCTCCTGGTGGTAGGCGATGGCCAGGTGCTCCTCGGCGAGCTTGCTGACGGCATAGGTCCAGCGCGCCTCGCCGACCCGGCCGATGACCGTGCTGTCGGTCTCGCTCGAGCGGAAGGTGTGCTGGCCGAACACCTCGCTGGTGGAGAAGCAGACCACCCGGTCGCAGTGGTCGAGGCGCGAGGCGGTCTCGAGCACGTTGGCCGAGCCCACCATGTTGACCCGCATGGTCGTGACCGGGCTCTTGATGACCGTGTCGATTCCGGCGATGGCGGCGCAGTGGACCACCACGTCGGCGCCGTCCATGGCCTCGGTCAGCCTCTCCAGGTCGAGCACGTCGCCGGCGACCAGCCGCAGGTTGGGGTGGTTGCGGAACGACCGGTCCTTGAGCGAGTCGCGCCGCAGGCTGTCGTAGACCACCACCCGGTTGCGCTCGACCAGGCGGCCGGCCAGGGTCGAGCCGATGAAGCCGGCGCCGCCGGTGATGAAGACCTTCTTGCCCTCGATCATTCCCAGGTCCCCCCGCCGCCAGTATAGAGGGCCCCGGCGGCCCGCGCTCGGCGGCGCGGAGCGGCCGCGACAGGCCGGGAGCTCGGGTCGGGGCGCCGCGGAGCCCCTCCCGGCAAGCCCGCTACCGCAGCCGGTCGACCGAGTGCTGGAGCTGGCGGACGAGGCGGTCGCGCACGTCGTCGGTGAGCCAGCGCGCGCCCTGGAAGCCGATCAGCATCCGCCCCAGCTCGCCGGCGTCGGCCCGCACGCCGACCAGGAAGCCGTGCTCGAGCTGCAGCTCGAGCAGCCGCGCCCGCCCGGCGGCCGGGTCGACGGTGTCGAGCTGGTCCATGCCGGCGAGGAGCAGGGCGCCGATGCCCTCGAAGCCGTCGCCCGGCGCGGGCCCGCGGCTGGCCAGCACGAAGCCCTGCGCGTCGACCACGAAGCCGGCCGTGGCCCGCGTCTCCTCCAGGCTCCAGGTCAGGAACTCCTCCCAGGTGCGCAGCTCGAGCAGCTCGGGCACCGGCAGCGGTGCGGCCGGGGCGACGGCAGCGCGGGGCAGGCGGGCGTAGGCGGTTGCCGCGCTCGGCGGCGCCGAAACGACCGCGGCGGGGGCCGTCCCGCCGGGGGCGAGAGCGCGCGACAGGGCGGCGGCGGACTCCAGGTCAGACCAGCTGACGTTGCTGCTTCTCATCGGCTTCTCCGGCGGCGCCCGAGTCGGCGATGACCCGCTCCACCTCGCTCGCCAGCAGCTCGAAGCGGCGGGCCTCGGGCGGCGTGCGACCGGCGAGGAAGCCGACCGGCAGGCCGAGCTCGCTGGCGCGGGCGAACACCGACGAGCGGGGGATGGCGTTCTCGAGCACCCCGGCGAGGTGCGACCAGGCCGTGCCGAGCACGCCGAAGGAGGTCTCGTCCTGCAGCACCACCATGGTCGGCAGGATGCCGAGCAGGCGCAGGCGCGGGTTCTCCTCGCGGCGCACGTGCTCGAGCACCCGCAGCGCCTGGCCGATGGCCCGCAGGGCGAGCGGCTCGGCCTGCAGCGGGACGAGGGCGAAGTCGGTCGCCGCCAGGGCTGCGCGGGTGATCATGCCGAGGCCGGACGGGGTGTCGAGGAGGACGTAGTCGCGGCCCTCGGCCGCCGCCTCCACCACCTCCTTGACCCGGGCCGAGGAGTGCAGGAAGGCCTCGAGCTGGCAGGTGTCGACCGGGTCGAGGCGGCCGCGCGGCAGGATGGCGAGGGCGGGCAGCTTGGTCTGGACGATCGCCTGCTCGAGCGGCACCCCCTGGCCGATGTGGTCGGCCAGGCCCAGCCACTCGGCGTCGCCGCGCGCCAGCGCCAGGCCGACGGCACCCTGCGGGTCGAGGTCGACGAGGAGGGTGCGGCGTCCCCGCTCGGCCAGGGCCACGGCCAGGTTGAGAGCCGTGGTGGTCTTGCCCGAGCCGCCCTTCGAGCTGACCAGGGAGATGACGTGTGCCATGGCCTACTCCTTCACCCCGAACGCCTCCAGTATGGCAGGGCCGGCGGTCGCGAGTCGATGGAGGGTGGCGCCGGTCCGCCCCTGCTCGGCGAGCACCACCGCCACCAGCAGGCGCTGCCGGTGGTCGAGCCAGCGCGCGACCAGGCTGCCCCGCGAGCCGTCGAGAACCACCTGCGCCGGCTCCCCGAGGCAGGCGGCGCCCGGCGGCGCCGAGCCCTCCAGCAGGGCGGCGGCGGCGGTGGCGAGCTGCCTGGCCTGCTCGTGGTGCTCGTGGAGGAAGCCGTGGATGGCGACCACCCGCCCGACCCAGTCGACCACCATCGCCCCGCGGAAGCCGGGCAGCTGGTCGAGGGCGGCGAGCGCGCCGGGGACGAAGTCGGCGGCGTTCTGGAGGGTGACGCCCGCCACCCCGACCTGGAGCCCGTGCCAGTCGGGCAGGACCTGGTCGAGGCCGAAGCTGAGCTCGTCCTCGGTGCAGAACGTGCCCTCTTTCCAGGATGCGCGCGCCGCCGGCAGGCGGAACAGACAGGCGAGCGCCATGCGCACGTGCAGCAGCAGACAGCGACGGAGGAGCGGTCGCGACACCAGCCCCAGCTCCTGGAGGACGTGGCCGAGCTTGGCCGTGCCGCCGCGCCGCGCGTACTCGGCGTCGACCTGGACCAGCTGGGCGGCGGTGACGTGGCCGAGGCGGGCGAGGAAGCGGCCGAGGGTCTCGGGCTGGCGGGCGCAGGTCGCCCAGGCGACCCGACCCTGGGCCAGGATCACCTCCCCGGCCGGGCTGGCGCCGGAGAAGACCTGCATCCGACCGTTCGCGCCCCGGCCGGCGTGGTGCACGAGCAGGAGCTCGGGTTCCTCCAGGGGCGCGGCGCCGTCGAACCCCTGCTCAGCCGGCATGGGCCGCCTCCGAGGCCGCCCGCCGCCGCTCAGGCGAGCGCGTCAGTGGCGCCGCCATGGCGAGCGGCACGACGGCCGGGAAGACCCTCGCAGCAACCGTCCCGTTCACGGCCAGGCTCCTCCATCGCGGGGATTGTACCCCTCCCGGGCCCCTTCCGCCGCGGCCGGGAACGGGCGAATCGAGCCACAGCGGTGCTCCCACCGACCGCGCGGGAGGCTGGACGGCGGAGCCGGGGGAGGTGGAGGTGGCCACGCGTCGGTCGCTGCGCGACCCTTGACCCCGACCGCCCCGGCAGCATGGGGGTGGGCGTCACGAACGACCCGGAGGCGACCGTGCTCGAGCCCCGATCCAACCGGCTCATCGCTCTCTCCACCGCCCTCGAGGCCGCGGGCCTCGCCCTCGCCCGGAGA
>CAYTJW010000460.1:0-4948 GCA_964438135.1 uncultured Thermoanaerobaculia bacterium | reverse complement strand
GCGCAGCTCGCGGCCGGCGAGCCGGACCGCCTCCCCCGCGGCCGGCAGCACCCGTTCGGCCGGCAGCACGACCCCCCACGGCACCAGCGAGCGCCCCGGCGCGAGCAGCGTCAGCAGCTCCCCGCGTGAGCCCGCCACCACCACCGCGCGGGCGAAGACCATCGCCGCCTGCCCCTGCCAGGTGAGGCCCCCCTCGCCGAGCATGGCGTCGAAGCGCTCCGTCCTCACCCCGCCACTCTACCCGCTCGAAGCGCGGTCGCCCGTCGCGAGCTACGGCGCGGTCGAGCTCCACGCCGCGGTGTTGCCGCTCTCGAACCCGTCGGCGAAGAGCACGTCCGCGGCTGCAGCTCGCGGCCGCGCCGCCCGCTCCCGCCCGCTCCCCCCACGCCCACAGGGTCCGGCTCTGCTCCACCCGGTGCACCCCGGTGACCTCGGCCAGGTCCGCCAGGCGCCCGCCCGGCAGCCGGGATGGACGCCGCCGCAACCGCGGCGCCTGGTCTCTGGCCCAGCTCCCTGCTACGGTCCTGTCATGGCCCCCGCACCCGCGACCACACCCGAGCAGGCGATCGACGCGCTGGTCGACACGTACCGCCAGCGCTGCCTCTGGTTCCTGCGCGAGGACTACATCCCGAGGACGCGCGCGGAACGGCTCCGGGTGCTCGACTACATCCAGCGCCACGGCGATCGCGAGGCGTTCCTCAGGGCTGCCGAGGTACGGCTGTTGCTCTCACCCGATTCCAACGCGACATCTGCCGCCTCCTGGCCGCGCGCAGGCTCGCCGACGGCGAGAGCTACCTCGCCGCGCGGGGCGGGCTCCGCCCGCGGGAGGGGAGCCGCGGCGCCGCCCGCGGTCAGCAGGGCGAGAGCGACCGCCGCGCCCCCGACACTGAAGCGTGGCCGAGGTTGGGGCTGCCATGCTCTTGACTCACGTGGTGCTTGAGGTCGTGCTCGGCCGAGCCGTCCACGCTGCGGAAGGGAGCTGCCCCTGTCCGCAGAGTGCGCCACTGCCCGCCCATACCGCCCGCGCCGGCCGCATGAGACCCCGCTCTACCGCCTTGTGGAGACCCACTCCGAGGAGGGTAAGGCCGAGCCCGAGGACGGGTCGGGTCTCGAGCGCCTGGCCCGCAACATCCTGCGCCGGCCGGTGAGCCTGGAGAGGATGAACTGGAAACCCGCCGCCAAAGACGTGGCCTGCATGCTCGAGCCCAAGAGCGGCGAACCTCGGGGCGAGGACCATCTCGACCACCTGGGCTTCGTCCCGCGCCTGCTCGTCCATGTCCCCGAGCCCAGGCTGCACTGCAGCCACTCCTACGGCGACTCCTCGAACGCGGCCCGCGGGCGCCGCGCCAAAGGCCGCGCAGCCGAGCTGGAGACGAGAGCCGGCACAGCCCACGCCGCCCACGAGGCCGACGGTCTCGCCCCTTCCCAGCGCAGGGCTGAAGCGTCGCGCCTGGGCGACGCTGGTTCGCCGGGTCTTCAAGGTCGACCCGCTGGTCGGCCGGGAGTGTGGCGGCGAGATGAGGATCATCAGCGTGATCCTCGACCAGCCCGTCATCAAGAGCATCCTCGGTCTCTGCCCGGGCCCGGGGAGGAGGCTGAAGGGTCCCGCTGGCGCCAAGACCCCCGTCGGCACCTCGCAGCAGCGCGCCAGACCGGTCACCTGGACATTCCTGGGCTCCCAGTGCCCGCTCCGAACGGTGCTAAGCTCCGGTCAGGGGGAAGCGAATCACCATCGCTTGGCATCGAGACCTACGTGACCGACATGGCCTGTCTGCTCCGCAACAGGCGCGGCGCCGCCGAGGTCTTCCACGGCCGCCACGTGATGGGCCTGTTCCCCAGAGCGGGCTGGCTCGAGCTGATCGCTGCCGCCGGCTTCAAGCCGCTCGCGGTCCCCTACGAGCGTGGCTCGTTCAGCAACACGGGGCATGAGGTGCTCCTCGGTCAGCGTCCGACCCGCGGCGAGGGGGCATGACCTGAGCAAGCCCACCCAGCGCTTCTGGGAGATCCTCTTCGAGCTCTGCGGAGGCTTGCCCAGGCAGGGCCCCGGCAACCGCGCCTGCGCCGAGGAGGCTCTTGGCCTGTGCCGCGACCTGCCCCCGACCCCTGCCGTGCTCGACCTCGGATGCGGCGTCGGCGGGCAGACGCTTTGCCTCGCGGAGTTGCCGCCCGGTGCCCTCATCACGGCCAACGACAGCCACGCGGCGAGCATCGAGCGGCTGCGCGCGACCGTGACCAAGCGCAGGCTCGCCGAACGCATCCGACCCGTGGTCGGCGACATGGCCCAGCCCGGCCTGCCGCCCGCGAGCATCGACCTCATCTGGTCCGAGGGGGCGCTTCACAACATCGGCATCGAGAACGCCCTGCGGCTCTGCCACGGACTGCTGCGCCCCGGCGGCTGCCTGGCCTTCACTGACGCGGTCTGGCGCAGGGAGAACCCGCCGCCCGAGGTGAAGGCGAGCTTCGACCTCGACTGCCCGACCATGGGCCGGGTCGCCGACGTCCGCGATGCCATCGACCGGACCGGCTTCTCGCTCGTCGGCCACTTCACCCTGCCGGACGAGGCCTGGTGGGACGAGTTCCACACGCCGATGGAACGACGCATCGAGGTGCTGCGCGGCAGGTACGCCGGCGATGCTGAGGCGCTCGCCGGCTGGGCCCGCGTCCGGTGGGCACTGCCGCCGTTTTGGAGAGTGAAGCATGACGTTGTTCATCGTGAGTGTCGTTCTGGCGCTCGCCGTCTCCTTTCTTTGTTCCTTGCTCGAGGCAACGCTCCTGAGCCTCACGCCCAGCCAGGTGGCCGAGCTCACGACCCGCCAGCCGCGCCTCGGTGGCCTTTGGCAGAGCTTCAAGGGGAACATCGAGCGGCCCATCGCCGTGATCCTCCTCGTCAACACGGCGGCGCACACCATCGGCGCCACGATGGCCGGTGCGCAGTTCGAGCTGGTCTTCGGCGATACGGGAGTGATCTGGTTCTCGCTGATCTTCACCTACCTGATGCTGCAGTTCACGGAGATCCTGCCCAAGACGCTCGGAGTGCTTCACAACAGACGTCTCGCGCCGGTGATTGCGTTGCCGCTCGCCTTCCTCGTCCGCCTGCTGTCGCCGATCCTCTATGTGGTCCACCTGATCAACCGCCCGTTCGAGGATCGGCGCCGCGCCGAGAAGTCCGCCCCCCTGGAGGAAATCGCGGCGCTGGCCGGCCTGGCGCGGCTGTCCAGGTTCATCAGCCCGCACCAGGAGCGTGTCATCAAGGGAGCGACGCAGCTCTCCGACAAGCGCGTCCGCGACGTCATGATCCCCCTCGAGCAGATCACGTTCCTCAGCGCCTCGCAGAGCCCGAGCGAGGCTCTCGTCGCCGCTCACCTCGACCCGCACACGCGCTTCCCCATCTCCGAGGGCGAAGATCGCAACCGCGTGCTCGGCTACGTCAACCTGAAGGAGCTGGTCTACCTTCTTCACACGAACCCTGCCGATGGCACCCTCCGTAGCATCATCCGTCCCGTCCACTTCGTCACCGTCGAAAAACCGGCCAACGAGCTGATGCGCGTCTTCATCGAGCATCACGAGCACATGGCCATCGTGCAGGATGGTGACGAGAAGACCGTAGGGCTCGTCACGTTCGAGGACGTCGTCGAGGAGCTTGTCGGTGAGCTGGAGGATGAGTTCGACCGCCTCCCGCGGCATGTCCACCCGTTGACCGGCGGGGTCTGGATGGTCGGCGGTGGACTGCCGGCCGTCGAGTTGGCTCAGAAGACGGGCGTCGATCTTCCCGAGGCCCACGGGAGCACTTCCGCCTGGCTGATCCGTCGGCTGGGCCGTACGCCCAAGCCCAACGAGATCGTCCGCTTGGCTGGCGCGGAGCTCACGGTTCGCCGCGTTCGGCGCGGATGCGTCTTCGAGGTGTCGATCTCGACAGCAGCGACGCGCGCACCGGCTCAGTGATCGACGCGCGCGGCGTCCCTGCCGCCGCCAGGGCTGGAGTCGGGCCAGCTTGACTGCCATCTGTCTCTCGTGGTCGAGGTCGCGGGGGAGGCGCTGGAGCTCGCGGAGGCTCTCGTCGTCCAGCACGTCGAGCTTGATGCCGTAGCGGCGGCCGGTCGCGCGGGTGATCTCCGCGGTGAGCCACTCGACCAGCCGCCGCCTCTGGTAGTCCCTCTGGTCGATCAGGCTCCCGCGCTCGCCAGCATGGCGGCGTCGTCGGCCTCGCCGGCGTTCTGCAGGAAGGCCTGGAGCGACTTGCGGAAGAGGTCCATGCGCGAGTGCAGGCCCTGCCGCCGACAGGCCTCGTCCAGCTTGGTGTGCTTTCCGCGGGCGGGTGCGGCCGCGACCGCTGGCCTGCACGCTCGAGCCCAAGAGCGGCGAGCCTCGGGGCGAGGACCATCTCGACCACCTGGGCTTCGTCCCGCGCCTGCTCGTCCATGTCCCCGAGCCCAGGCTGCACTGCAGCCACTCCTACGGCGACTCCTCGAACGCGGCCCGCGGGCGCCGCGCCAAAGGCCGCGCAGCCGAGCTGGAGACGAGAGCCGGCACAGCCCACGCCGCCCACGAGGCCGACGGTCTCGCCCCTTCCCAGCGCAGGGCTGAAGCGTCGCGCCTGGGCGACGCTGGTTCGCCGGGTCTTCGAGGTCGACTCGCTCGTCTGCCGGGAGTGTGGCGGCGAGATGAAAATCGTCAGCGTGATCCTCGACCCGCCCGTCATCAAGACCATCCTCGACCACGTCCGCAAGGGGAAGGAGGCCTGCCCCGCCGCACGAGACGGGCGGCCAGGCTCTCGCCGACGAGCAGCTCCATGGTCAGGAACAGCAGCTCGTCCCCGCCCTCGGCCTCGCACAGCTCGGCGCGGATGGTCTTGAGCGCGACCCGCTCGTCGAGCTCACGGTCCCGGACCTCGTACACCTCGCCCATGCCGCCGCGGGCGATGAAGCGCACCACCTCGTAGCGGCCCGCC
>CAYTJW010000459.1:0-4948 GCA_964438135.1 uncultured Thermoanaerobaculia bacterium | reverse complement strand
ACTGCTCGACCTTGCGGCTGTAGAAGCGCCTGTCGACCCGGCCCAGGTCGAGGAAGCGGCGGAGGATCACGTGCTTGCTGACGCTGAACCGATAGCTGAGCGCGACCAGGCCGCCCTCGCTGGTCGGCGCCCCGTGCTCTGCTGCGGCCGCCTCGAGCTCTGAGGCCGGGACCAGGAAGCTGGCCGCGAACGCGTTGCAGAACTGCTCGACCCGCCCCTCGAAGGAGCGGGCGTAGTCCATCGTGAACTCCGGGCAGACCCCGCTCATGCGTAGGAGCAGGTGGGCATACTCATGGAGCAGCGAGAACACCCGCCCCACCGGCTCGTCCTTGGAGGAGAGCACGATGACCGGGCCCTCGTCGAAGTGCTCGGAGAACGCACGAGCGTCCTCCAGCGGGAACGACAGCTGGAACACGAAGCAGCCGGCGCCCTCCACCAGGTCCCGCCAGTACCAGAGCGCCTTATAGGCGTCGCGGAACCTGGACTGCGCCTCGACGGTCGCGCCGAGGCGCTGTCGCTCCCGGGCCGCCAGCTGCACCGGGTCCGAGGACAGCTCGACCCGTGGCAGCTCCTTCGCGAGCTCGTAGCCAAGCTCCTCGGCGACCTCTTGCGCGAGCTGGTGGAGCCTGCGCGCAGTGCGCACCGCGAGCAGCGTCTCCGGCGACAGCGGCCGCGGCTCACCGCTCGGCAGCAGCCTGAAGTTCCTCGGTGGCGCAGCCTCTGGCGGCGGCTCGCTGAGGAAGAACACCGCCAGGGGTCGCCTGTAGAGCTGGGAGAGCTTCCTGAGGGCGGTGAGGCGGGGCAGAGCCTCCCCCTCCTCCCAGCTCAGCAGCGTGTCCGGCGTGATCCTCTTCGAGACCGTCTCGAGCCTCTCCGCCACCTGGTCGACCGAGAAGCCCGAGACCTCCCTGGCCCAGCGCAGGACCTTGGGCGTGACCGGCAGCTGCGGAGAGGTCATTGGCACCGTTCCTTGGCCATCCTACCGTGCCAGCACGGATTCGATCTGGTGCTTCTTGATGTAGGCGTCGAGGAGGGAGGCGATGACGTGCTTGTCGTCGTCGGCCATGGCGCGCACTGCCTCGAACTTCAGCCTCAAGTCCTCGTCCGGCCCTCGCTCGTCGCTCTCGAACACCAACGCATCTGCACTCACGCTCAGAGCTACAGCGAGCCGTCGGATGACGTCGAGGGTGGGCTGGGAGGAGCCCCGCTCGTAGCGTCGGACCTGGATCACGTGCAGGCCCACCTGGTCAGCCAGGGCTTGCTGCGTCAACCCGCGCTGCTTGCGAAGGCTCGCCAACCGATCAGGAAACGCCACGGGCAGCTCCAGTGTCCTCGTCGCCACTGTATCCCCCTGCTTGCAGCTCTCTTGACCGAATAGGTCATTCATGATACCTATTAGTGTATCATGAATGTGCCTTGACACGTTTTCGGCTGGAGGCGGCGATGGGGCGAATTCCGGAGGGGGAGCTGGAGCGGTTGAAGCGGGAGGTGAGCCTCCAGCGCCTGGCCGAGGCGCGGGGGGTGGAGCTGAGGCGGGTGGGGAAGGACCTGCGGGGCTGCTGTCCGTTTCACTCCCCTGACGAGGACCCGAGCCTCTCCATCGACCCGGAGCGAAACGTCTTTCACTGCTTCGGCTGTGGCGCCAAGGGCTCGGTGGTGGACTGGGTGATGAAGGTCGAAGGGGTGACTTTCCCGCACGCGGTCGAGATTCTGCGCGCCGACTACCCCGGCCTGGCCCAGGGACCGGCGGATCGACCGCCGCCGAGGCGCTCGATCGCGCCCAAGCTCCCGGTGGTGGTCGAGCCGGACGCCGACGACTCCGAGCTACGGACGCGGGTCGCGCTCTACTACCACGAGACCTTCAAGCGCCATCCAGAGCCGGCCGAGTACCTGCGGAGCCGGGGCCTCGAGTCGGCGGAGATGGTGGACCGCTTCAAGCTCGGCTACTCCAACCGCACCCTCGGCTACCACATCCCCCGCAAGGAGTGGAGGAACGGCAAGACCATCCGGGGCCGCCTGCAGGAGCTGGGGATCATCAAGGAGAGCGGCCACGAGCTGCTCCGCGGCAGCCTGACCATCCCGATCTTCGACGGGCACGGCCAGGTGGTGCAGATCTACGGCCGCAAGATCCGCGACGACCTGCGCAAGGGCACCCCGGACCACCTCTACTTGCCGGGTCCTCGCCGCGGCGTCTTCAACCTCGAGACCCTGGCCGCGTCGAAGGAGATCATCCTGTGCGAGGCGCTCATCGACGCCCTGACCTTCTGGGCGCACGGCTTCCGTAACGTCACCAGCTCCTTTGGCGTCAACGGCTTCACCGAGGAGCACCTGGAGGCGCTGAAGGCCTACGCCGTGGAGCGGGTCCTGATCGCCTACGACCGCGATGACGCGGGGGAGAAGGCCGCCGCGGCCCTGGCCGAGCGGCTCATCGCCGAGGGGGTCGAGTGCTTCCGGGTGCAGCTGCCGCACGGCATGGACGTCAACGAGTACGCGCTCAAGGTGCAGCCGGCAGCGAGGAGCCTGGAGCTGGTGATCCGCTCGGCCAGGTGGCTGGGCAAGGGGAGACCGCCCGCACGACCCGACCGGTTGCTGGACGCCCCCGCCCATGCGGGCGAGCAGGGGACCGCCGAGGTCGTCGCGGAGGCCCTCGAGACGCTGGCGCCAGAGATGGTAGTCGCCGCTCCGGAGGCATGCGCCGCCTCAGGCTCACCCGAGTCGTCACAGCCGCCTGAGGCAGCTTCTCCTTTAGTCGCCGCCGCTGCTGCCACTCCGCCGGCGCCTGCCGCGCCCACACCGCCGCCACCAACAACCAGCCACCAGCGACCGGCTACCGCGGCGTCGCCGCCGGCGACGCCGCTCCCCTCGGCGCCGAAGCTCGACATCCCGACCGAGGTCTCGGGCGGCGAGGTGGTGGTCACCCTCGGCGACCGGCGCTACCGGGTGCGGGGCCTGGCCAAGAACCTGGCCTACGACGTCCTCAAGGTGAACCTCCTCGTCGCCTCGGGCGAGCGCTTCCACGTCGACACCTTGAACCTCTACTCCGCCCGCCAGCGGGCCATCTTCTCGAGCCAGGCCGCGGCCGAGCTGGAGGTCAAGGAGGAGGTGATCCGCAAGGACCTGGGTAAGGTCCTGCTCAAGCTCGAGGAGCTGCAGGACGAGCTGATCCGGAAGGCCCTGGAGCCGAAGGACACAGCGGTCCACCTGACGGAGCAGGAGAAGGCCGCGGCCCTGGCCTTCCTCCAAGACCCCGACCTCCTCGACCGGATCTCCCGGGACTTCTCGACCTGCGGCCTGGTCGGCGAGCACACCAACAAGCTGGTGGGCTACCTGGCGGCGGTGTCGAGGAAGCTCGACAGGCCGCTCGCGGTCCTGGTGCAGTCGAGCTCCGCGGCCGGCAAGTCGGCGCTGATGGAGGCGGTCCTGGCCTTCGTGCCGGAGGAGGAGCGGGTCCACTACTCGGCCATGACCGGTCAGAGCCTCTTCTACATGGGGGAGACGGACCTGAAGCACAAGGTCCTGGCCATCGCCGAGGAGGAGGGGGCGGAGAGAGCGAGCTACGCCTTGAAGCTCCTCCAGAGTGAGGGGGAGCTCTCCATCGCCTCGACCGGCAAGGACCCTTCCACCGGCAGGCTCGTGACCCACGAGTACCACGTGGAGGGCCCGGCGGCGATCCTGCTCACCACCACCGCCATCGACCTGGACGAGGAGCTTCAGAACCGCTGCCTGGTGCTGGCCGTGGACGAGAGCCGGGAGCAGACCGAGGCGATCCACCGCCGGCAGCGCCTGGCCCACACCCTCAAGGGGCTCGAGCAACGCTACGAGCGCTCGGAGCTGCTCGCGCTCCACCGCAACGCCCAGCGTCTCCTGCGCCCCCTCGAGGTCGACAACCCCTTTGCCGAGAGCCTGACCTTTCTCTCGGACACCACCAGGACCCGGAGGGACCACGAGAAGTACCTGATCCTGATCGACGCCGTCGCCATCCTCCACCAGCACCAGCGCGAGGTGAGGAGCCGGGTCGTTCGCGGCCGGCGGGTGGAGTACGTCGAGGCCACGCTTGAAGACATCGCGGTCGCCAACCGCCTCGCCTCCGAGGCGATCGGCAGGACCCTGGACGAGCTGCCGCCGCAGACGCGGCGGCTGCTCTTCCTGGTCGAGGTGATGGTGAAGGCCGAATGCCAGCGGCGAGGCATCGAGCAGAAGGCGTTTCGCTTCAGCCGCCGCGACATCCGGCAACAGACCGGGTGGGGGAACACCCAGCTCAAGATCCACCTCCACCGCCTCGAGGACATGGAGTACCTGCTGGTCCACCGCGGCGGCAGGGGGCAGAGCTTCGTGTACGAGCTGCTCTACAGCGGCGAGGGCAGGGACGGCAGCCCCTTCGTCCTCGGCCTCATCAACGCCGACAGGCTCGGCCAGCAGCCCGCGGCGTCGGGCTACGACTCCGACCGGTCGGGCCGTGCGGCCGACCGGTCGGGGGAAGCCGAGCAGCGGTCGGGGTCAAGTCGGCCCCAGGTCGGGGGGGTGTCGGGGGGAGGTCGGGGTCACTCAACTCCTCCAGCTACGAGGGATACCTCAGACTTCGAGCAAGAACCGTCGCAAACCTCACATCACCCCCCACCAGCAAAGCCCAGGTCATACGTCGACCCGCCGGGTCGTAGCCCGGTGGCGCTGACCGCCAAGGGCAGGGGATGACCCATGCCGCGGCGCGGTCAGCGCAAGGCGAGAGAGCCCCTCGGCGACCCCACCGACCCCCGCGGCTTCGCCGCCATGCTCGCCCGCTACCTCGAATGGCTCCGCGTCCGGAACTACTCCACCGCCACCGTGGCCGGCCGCGAGCACTACCTCGGGGTCCTCCTCCGCTGGTGCGAGGAGCGCTCGATCACCAGGCCTTCGGAGGTCACCAAGCCGGTGCTCGACCGCTACGCCCGCTTCCTCTACCACTACCGCA
>CAYTJW010000458.1:0-4973 GCA_964438135.1 uncultured Thermoanaerobaculia bacterium | reverse complement strand
TCCCCCGCTCGTGCGCCGCGGCCAGGCCTCGCGCCACCTGCACCGCGAGCGACACCGCCCGCCCCACCGTGAGGTCGCCGGCCTGGATGCGGCGGGAGAGCGCCTCCCCCTCGAGCAGCTCCTCGACCAGGTAGGGGGCCCCCTCGCGCTCGCCGACGTCGAAGATGGCCAGGATGTTGGGGTGGGACAAGGCCGCGGTCGCCCGCGCCTCCTGCTCGAAGCGCCGCAGCCGGTCGCGGTCGGCGGCCCAGCGCGCCGGCAGCACCTTGACCGCCACCTCGCGCCCGAGCCGGGTGTCGCGCGCCCGCCACACCTCCCCCATCCCCCCCGCCCCGATCGGCCCGAGGACCTCATACGGCCCGAGGCGGACTCCCACGGCGAGGGTCATCCGCGCACCCGTGCGCAGTGCGCCGTCACGTTCACGCCAGCCTCGCCGGCAAAGCCATACCCTGCTCGGATCTGACGTGACGAGTCTACCACCCGGGATGGCTCGCACCCGGAGACGCCGGGTCCGGAAGCGGGTGGTAGACTCGACCCTGGGGGACAGGTGCCCGAGATCAGCAGGTTCTTCGGCATCGTGATCGGCATGTTCTACGGCGACCACCCACCGGCCCACTTCCACGTCCGCTACGGCGAGCAGCGCGCCATCGTCGGCATCGAGACCCTCTCGGTCCTCGAGGGCAGCCTCTCGCCACGCGCCCTCGGCCTGGTCACCGAGTGGGCGGCGCTGCACCGGCCCGACCTGAGGGCCAACTGGGCGCGGGCGCGTCGGCTGCAGCCCCTGGTGCCGATCCCCCCTCTGGAGTGACGCCCATGCTCGTCGACGTCGTGGAAGCTGTGGCCTGCGGAGGGACGAGGCTCCACCTCCGCTTCGAGGACGGAGTCGAGGGCGAGGTCGACCTGGCGAGCCTGGTCGAGCTCACCGGGGTGTTCGCGCCGCTTCGCGACCCCGGCGAGCTCGCCAGGGTGTCGGTCCATCCCGATCTGGGTACGGTGTGCTGGCCGAACGGCGCGGACCTGGACCCGGACGTGCTCTACGCGGCCGTCACCGGTCGGCCGATCACGCTCCCGCCGCACGCCGACGTGGCCTGAGGCGCCTGCTCCCCTACGGCTGCCACTCCGGCACGGTCGCCCAGCCCGGGAACGGGCCGATCTCGACCCTCCAGCCGCTGTCGGAGCCGGGGTCGGGCACCGCGCGCAGGTTGGTGAGGGACTTCAGCTTCGCCAGCAGCTCGGCGCGCGGCAGGGTGTGCAGCGGCGGCTGCGACAGGTCGGGCATCGGCCACAGGCGGATGGTGCCGTCGGCGTCGATCGCGGCGATCGTTCGCCCGTCGGGTGAGACCGCGACGCCGCCGCCTCCGCCCAGGCCGCGTCCGGTGTTGCCGAGGAGCAGGTGCGGCTCCTCGCCGGCGAGCGACCCGACGCGGACCGTGCCGTCGATGCCCCCGGTCACCAGGGCTCCGCCGGCCGGGTCCAGGGCGACGTCGCAGAGGCGGTTGCCGTGGGAGGTGATCTCGCGCGTCTCCCCGGTCGCCAGGTCGAAGGAGGAGAGCGAGGAGGGGGTCCCATCTTCACGGGCCCACTTGAGGCCCACGATCGTGCGCGAGTCGGGGGTCGCGAGGAGGAGGAGCTCCCCGTAGAGGAGCCTGCCCCGGCACGGGCGCAGGAGGCGGCTCGAGCCGGCGGCCAGGTCCCACTGCCTCAAGCCCGCGTCGCCGTCCGAGACCAGCCGCCCGTCCGGCAGCCAGAGCGGCACCGCGAAGCCGTCCGTCTCGGTTCCCGCCTCCTCGCACCGCTCGGCCCCCTGGGGATGCGTGTCGAGGGTGCGCTCGTCGCCGGTTCGAAGGTCCAGGATCCGGACCGAGTTGGTCTCGGGCATCCCGGGGCAGAAGGCGGACAGGGCGAGCTGTCGGCCGTCCGGCTCCAGGCTGGGCCGCATGACCCACAGGCCGGCGCCCGGGGGACGCTGGAGGGTGAAGGTCGAGGCCTTCGACCCGTCGAGGGGAACCACGGTCACCACGCCCCGGTAGACGTCGACCACGACCGCGTGCCGTCCCGCGGGGTCGACCTCGAGCACGCTCTCTCCCCCATCGGGATCGGACCACAGCACCTGCGGCTCCGCGCCGCCGGTCGGGGACAGGGACCAGCGCTCGAGGAGGCCTCCCGAGGCGAGGAGGAGCTCGCCGTCCGGGGTGAAGGCCACCCTGCCTTCCTTCTTCTCCCGCCGGTCGAGAACGGTCGCTCGCGGCCCGGTCAGGTTCCACAGGGTGGTGGGGTGGCTCAGGGTGGCGAGCCAGGACCCGTCCGGGCTGAACTGGATGTGGTCGGCGTACCCCGCGCCGAGCAACGGTGCCGGCGCCGCGGCTTGGGGCGCCGCGAGGTCGACGAGGAGGAACCCGGGGTCGACCTCGTTCGAAGGGATGGCGAGAAAACGCCCCAGCGGGTCGAGGGCGAGGCGCGTGCCGTCCGACGCGCTCTCCAGGGCGCGCGCGAGGCGGGCACCGGGCACGTCCCAGACCCGCAGCTCGCCGGTGCCGCCGTCGGTGCGCTCGAAGGTGACCGCACGTTCGCGGCAGGTCCACGCGAAGATGCCGGCGGCGCCGTGGTGGGTGCCGATCAGGCGTCCCGGCGCCGCCGGGTCGTCGAGGCGCCGCGCGACGATCCGCCCCCCCTCGAGGGTGAGCAGCCGGGTGCCGGTCGAGTCGGCGGTCCAGGTCGTCAGGTCGTGCGGCGGCTGGAAGCGGGCGAGCGTCTCCGCCGGCGAGCCGTCGAGGGGCAGGCTCCGGAACCGCCAGGAGCCGTCCGCCTCGACCGAGACGGTTTGCACGCCGCCGCCAGCGAACCAGAACTCCTCCCCCTCACCAAGGGTGATGGTCCGCTCCAGCCGCCCCTCCGGCACCGCCCAGACGCGGAGGGTCCGGGAGTTGACGAGAAAGGTCACCAACCGCCGGCCGTCCGAGGTGAAGCCCTGCGGGAGCTCGTGCGCCGAGCTGAGCCGTCGCTCCACTCTCCCGCCGCTCTCCAGGAGGTCGAGCCCCGCCATGCCGCCGACGGCCATCCAGCGCCCGTCCGGGCTCCACGCGACCCACCTCATGGCGGGGGCGGCCTGGAACAGCGCCGGCGGCGCCCGCCACAGCGCCTCGACCGCCAAGCGGCGGGCGGGCGCGTTGTCGGCCCGCTCGAGGCTCGAGATGGCGTAGGCCAGCGCGGCGTTGGGGTGGCCGGCGAGCTGGAGGCGGCCGAGGGCGATGAGCTGCGCCGCCTCGCGCCGGGCGGCCTCGACCTCGGCGCGGCGGGTCTCGAGCACGCTGCGGCGCCACAGGGTGCCGACCACCGCGAGGACCGCGAGCAGGACGGCGAAGCCGGCCGCGACGACGACTCGCCGCCGTCGCCTCCGCCTCCCGGCGAGTGAGACCATCGCGTCGCCGAACGCCTCCTCGAGCTCGGACAGGCCGCCCGGGTAGCGGTCTCGCCACACCTGGTACTCGCGGAACGAGGCGCCGCTCCACAGCAGGTCCTCCGGCCGCCCCTTCTCCCCCCACAGCCGCGCCGCCTGGCGGAGCTGGTCGCGCAGCTGGAGCGAGTCCGCGTCCTGGGTCTGCCAGCGCACCAGCCGCGGCCAGGAGCGCAGCAGCGACTCGTGCACCACCTCGACGCGGTGGTGCCAGGTCCCGTCGGCGCCCTCGAGCTCGAACGAGGTCAGCAGGCGGGCGTCGACCAGGGCGGCGAGCACCCGCTCCGCCTCGGGCCGCTGCGCCTCCGGGAAAACCGAGAGCAGCTCCCCCCACTCCAGCACGCAGCGGGTCTGCTGGCCCGTGGCCAGGTTGCGGAAGAGCTCGCGGACGACCGGGACGCTGCCCTCGCCCAGCCGCTCCAGGGTCGCCTCGGCGTGCTGGGCGAGGGCGCCGGCCACCCCGCCGATCCGCTCGTACGCCGCCCGGGTGAGCAGCTTGCGCTCCCGGTCCCGCTCCTCCCACAGCCGCGACACCGCGAAGGCGAGCAGCGGCAGGGCGCCCCGCTCCCCCTCGACCGCGGCCAGCATCTCGTCGACCAGCGGGTCGTCCGAGAACGCGAAGCCGAGCCGCCGCGCCGGCTCCACCAGCGCCCGGCGCAGCGCCTCCCCCGCAGGTGGGTACAGCGGCGTGAGGCTCTCGAAGACGCCGCGCAGCGGGGCAAACGCGCCGCACCGGAGGAGGAAGTCGTCGCGCAGGGAGAGCAGGACGTGCACGCCGGGCAGCTCCGCCAGCCGCCCCAGCAGCTCGGCGAAGCGCGCCTGCACCTCCTCGCCGTTGAGGGTGAAGAGCTCCTCCGCCTGGTCGACCACGACGAGGGCGCCGTCGCACCCTTCGGCCCACCGTGCCACCAGCGCCGGCCCCACCTCCGGCCGGTGGAAGTCGATCAGCTGCTGCGTCACCTCGACGTCGCCGGCGAAGAAGGGCGCCAGGGCGCGTGCGACCCCGGCGAACGGCGCCTGGCCCGGGGTCGCCACCAGGCACCGCCAGCGCGGCGGCGCGTGCGCCGCGAGGCCCGCTCGCACGAAGCTCGTCTTGCCCGCGCCGGACGGCCCGATCAGCGCCAGAAGGCTGCGCTCCGGGATCTTCCGCCACAGCGCCGCCACCTCCTCTTCGCGGCCGAAGAACCGCTCCGCGTCCCCCTCGCCGAACGCGGAGAGCCCCGGGTACGGCCGCGCCCCCTCGCGCTTCCTCTCCGCCACCCGCTGCGGCGTCGACTCCAGCGCCGCCTCGAGCGCGTACGCCACGTCCCGCGCCGTCGAGAACCGGTCCTCCGGCCGCTTCTCCAGGCAGCGCGCCACCACCCCCTGCACCGCCCGCGGCACGGTCCCGGGCAGCGGCGGCGGGTCGCGGGACACGATCGCCGCGATCACCTCCCCGTAGGAGCCGCCCCCGAACGGCCTCGACCCCGCCAGCATCTCGTACAGCACCACCCCGAGCGCGAAGAGGTCCGCCCGGTGG
>CAYTJW010000457.1:0-5024 GCA_964438135.1 uncultured Thermoanaerobaculia bacterium | reverse complement strand
GCCGCGGCGAGGGGAAGGGCGCGCGCGGGCACGCTGCCGATGATACTCTCGGGCCCGGCCCGGCCCGGTCGCGGCGCGCGGTGGCCCAGTCGGGGGGGCGCGCCCGTCCGGCCAACGCGACGTGGAGGGCACCGGGCGACGTCGAGCCGGTCGGCCACGGGCCGGCACGGGATTTGCTAGGATATCGCGGCGATGGCGAGGGCAGGCGTGAGGCGGGCCTGGGGAAGAGCCGCGGGGGGGGCGTCGGCGGACGTCGGTGCGCTGCGTTGGCAGTACGTTGCCGCCACCACCCTGCTCGCGTTCCTCATGCTCGGCATCATCCTCCTCTTCGGCCACCTGCTGTCCCGGTCGCTGTCGCGCCGCTACCTCGAGGACGCCCTGATCAGCGGTCGCGAGCAGGCCGAGGCCGTGGCGGAGGTCCTCGGCGGCCAGGACGTGCAGGAGCTGCAGGTGGTGGAGCGGCGGCGCGACACCCTGGTGCGCACCCTGGCCGGGTTGCCGCAGCGGCAGCTGCTGGAGTCGATCGAGGTCACCAACTGCGACGGCGACATCGTCTTCACGTCGAGCTTCAGCTCGGTCGAGGAGGTGCCGGAGGAGGTCGCCTCTCACCTCGAGCTGCGGGGTCGCCTGAGCGACCAGGACGTCGGCGAGACCCAGACCAGCTACCGCATCACGGTGCCCCTGGGCGAGGTGGGCGAGGTCGTGGTCAACGTCAGCAAGGGGCGGCTGGCCGAGCGCGTGACCCGGCTGCGCCAGGAGCTGCTGCAGCAGACGCTGGTCGTCGCCTGCGTGACCCTGGCGACCTTGCTGGCGGCGTTCTCCCTCGTCTGGCACCTGGTGCAGCGCACCCGGCGCCTGGAGGAGCAGCGCCACGAGGCGGCCGAGATGGCGGCGCTCGGCGCGCTCGCCGCCAACCTCGCCCACGAGATCCGCAACCCCTTGAACTCCATCAACCTCAACCTCGAGCTGCTGGAGGAGGACCTGGCCGGCGGCCCCAGCGAGGCCGCCGCCTCGCTGTGCGGCACGCGCCAGGAGGTGGGTCGCCTGGCCCGGCTGGTGAACGACTTCCTCAACTACGCCCGACCGGTGGAGCCGTCGCTCGAGGCGGTGCGGGTCGGACCCCTGCTGCGCGACGTGGCGGAGTTCCTGCGCGGCGAGGCGCGGCGGCTCGGGACCCACCTGCGGCTGCAACCGGACCTGCCGGACGCGGAGGTGCGGGCCGACCTCGGCCAGCTGCGCCAGGTCCTGCTCAACCTGGTCCTGAACGCGGTCCAGTCGGTGGCCGCCCTCGAGCCGGACCGGCGGATCGTGGAGCTCGGCGCCGCGGCCGGCGAGAGCGAGGTCCGGGTCGAGGTCCGCGACCGCGGCGACGGCATCCCGGACGACGACCTCGACCGCGTGCGCAGGCCGTTCGTGTCGCTGCGGCGCGGCGGGACCGGGCTGGGCCTGGCGATCGCGGACCGCATCGTCACCGCCCACGGCGGCCGCCTGGAGCTGACCAACCTGGCGCCGACCGGCTTCGCGGCCGCGGTCGTCTTGCCGCGCGCGCCGGTCAGTGGCAAGATGGCCGCGGCCGTCGAACCGTCGCCGCCGCCCGGGTGGAGACGCGAGGAGGCCGGCGGGAGGGTCCGATGACGCGTGTCGGTGCGATGCTGGTGCTGCTCGTGGGGCTGGCCGTCCCCGGGCTGGCTTCCTTCCAGGCCGGCGAGCTGCTCTACCTGCCGGTGGCGGCGCACAACGAGGGGGTCGAGGGCAGCCTGTGGCGGACTGACCTGACCATCACCAACGTCGACGAGGTGCCGATCGACGTCAGCATCTTCTACTTCTCGACCGGGCTGTTCAGCAACGCCGCCTACCTCTCCCGGACCTACGGTCTCGGCGGTCGCGCCGACGAGGGTTGGGCGCACGTCGACGAGGCCCTGGCGGACATCCCGGCGAAGGGGACGGTGGTCCTCGAGGACGTCGTCGCGACCTGGCTCGAGCAGCTCCAGGTCGGCACCTCGCTCGGGGCGATGGCGATCTTCGCCTACGAGGCCGGCACGCTGGACCAACCCGACGGGCCGGTGTACCGGGACATCATCGCGACCTCCCGCACCTACAACGAGACCACGGTCTGGGTCGAGGACCCGGACAACGAGGGCGAGTTCATCGAGCAGGCCGCGAGCTACGGGCAGTCCGTGCACGCCGTGCCGTGGTACAACCTGGCCGACCCGGCGATGCTGGGCGAGGACGTGAACCTGACCTTCTACGTCCTCGCCGGGGGCGTCGAGAGCGATGCCTACCGCTACAACGTCGGCCTCTTCAACGCCTCGGACTCGCAGACCGCGGTCACGATCCGGATCGACGCGCTGAAGGCCGACGGCACCCAGTTCACCGACGACCAGGGCAACGCCAAGACCATGCTCGTCACCATCCCGCCGCTCGCGCACGTCCAGTACAACCGCATCCTGGCCTCGGTGTTCGAGCTCGAGGACGCGGCGGTGGCCACGCTGCGGGTCTCCTACCACAGCTGGTCCACCACCAGCCCCGACCCCAACCCGGCCTTCGCCTGCTACGGCTCGGTGATCGACGCCACCACCAACGACCCGACCACGGTCCTGCCGTCGTTCGCCTACCCGTACGACGTCGACTGCATCTGGACGCCGCCGGAGGGCGGGGGCGGCAAGGCGGGTCGGGCCCAGGGGCGTCGGCGACCCCTGGACGTGCCGAACCACTGAGCGGTCAGCGGCGACGTCAGCCGTCAGCCGTGGGCTCGACCGCCCGCCCGCCGGGAACTGGGAGCGGCACGGTGCGGGGCGCAATTGACAGGCCCCGGGCCTGTGGTAGCATCGGCCGGCCCCGGAGACCGGGGCACACTCGGAAAGGGAGACGGGGAGAGATGGCCAACCCAGACAAGAAGGTCAGCAAGAGCGTTCCCGGCAAGTACTACGTCGACACCAGCTGCATCAGCTGCGGCGTGTGCAACGACACGGCGCCGAACAACTTCCAGACCGACGACGACGAGGGCTACTCGTTCGTCGCCAGGCAGCCCGAGAACGACGAGGAAGAGGGCCAGGTCAAGGACGCGATGGACAACTGCCCGGAGGGGTCCATCGGCGACGACGGCGAGTAGCCCGTTCGGTTCCGCGGCGAGAGTGGAGGCCGGTGCTCGTCACCGGCCCTTTTGTCTCTGCGAGGCGTCGGCCCGCCCGGGTCGCGGACCCGGTCCGGTCAGCCGCGGGGTGGGGTCGGCGCTGCTGCGCGAGGAGGTCGGATGCGCGTGCTGTCGGGCGTTCAGCCCTCGGGGAAGCTCCACATCGGCAACTACTTCGGGGCGATCCGCCAGTTCCTGGAGCTGCAGGCCGAGCACGAGTGCTACTTCTTCCTGGCCGACCTGCACGCCCTGACGACGGTCCAGGACGCGGCCCGTCTGCGCGGCCTGACCCGCGACCTGACCACCGCCTACCTGGCGCTCGGGCTCGACCCCCGGCGCTGCCCGGTCTACCGCCAGTCGGACCTCGCCGAGGTGACCGAGCTGGCCTGGTACCTGTCGGTGGTGACGTCGATGGGCCTGCTGCAGCGCTGCCACTCGTTCAAGGACAAGGTGGCGCAGGGGGTGGTGCCGAGCCACGGGCTGTTCGCCTACCCGGTGCTGATGGCGGCCGACATCCTCGTCGTCCACGCCGACGTGGTGCCGGTTGGCAGGGACCAGAAGCAGCACCTCGAGGTGACCCGCGACATCGTCAGCGCCTTCCACACCGCGTTCGGGGTCGAGGTCTTCAGGTCCCCGGAGCCGATGATCCTCGCCGACGTGGCGGTGGTGCCCGGGCTGGACGGGCGCAAGATGTCCAAGTCCTACGGCAACACCATCGACCTGTTCGGGCCCGAGAAGGAGGTCCGCCGGCAGGTCATGTCGATCGTCACCGACTCGACCCCGGTCGAGCAGCCCAAGCCGGTGGAGGGTTCGAGCCTCTACCAGCTGCTGCGGCTGTTCGCCCCCGAGGGGGAGCGGGCGTGGGTGGAGCGGGCGTTCGCCGAGGGCGGCACCGGGTATGGAGAGATGAAGAAGCGCCTGTTCGAGTGGTACCTGGCCCTCCTCGGCCCGGCTCGGCAGCGCTTCCTGGAGCTGCAGCGCGACCCCGCCGAGGTCGAGCGGGTGCTGGCCGAGGGCGTCGCGCGGGCTCGCGCCACGGCCGCGCCCCTGCTCGAGGACGTGCGCCGCGCGGTGGGGATTCGCTGATGGGCGGTCCCCGCCGGGTGGTCGAGCTGGCCGAGCTGGGCGCGGCGGCAGCGGCGGTCGACCGCGCCGTCGCGGCCGCCGAGCCGCTCGTGCTGACCCGCGACGGCTGTCCCGTGGCGGTGGTGCTGCGGGCCGACCTCTACGCCCGCGGCGAGGAGGAGCGGGCCCAGCTCCGCCTCCTCGCCCTCGGCGAGATGGAGGCGGCGGCGGGCGAAGGTCACGACGCCGCGGAAGTGATCGCCGACGCCCGTTCCCTCCTGGCGGAGAACTGACGGTGGCGGTCCGTTTCACCGGCTCGGCGCGGAGCGTCCTGCTCGACGCCCTGGTGACGGTGCGCGACCGCGACCGGTCCGAGGCCGGACGGCTGGTCGACAGCCTGGAGACGACCGTCGCCGAGCTCGCCCGCGACCCGGAGATCGGCGTCGAGGTGGCCTCCGGCTCCGGCCGGGGCTTCGGGGGAGATGGCCTGCGCCTGCTCTACCGGGTCCGGGACGGCGACGTCTGGGTGGTCGCGGTCTGGCCGACGGGCTCAGGCGGGGAGACCTGAGCCGGGCGGGGCCTCCAGCCCGAGCGCCGCGGCCATCGCCTGGCGCGGCGGCGGCTGGCCGGTGAAGGCGGCGAGCTGGGCCAGACCCTGGTGGAGGAGGACGGCGCGCCCGCCGACCACCCGCACGCCGCGCTCCGCCGCCAGCTGCTCGAGTGCCGACGGCTCGTCGCCGTAGGTCATCTCGACCACCGTCGAGGCCCGGCCGACCTCGGCGGCGGCGAACGGACTGCCGTCGCCCGGGTCGCCCCCGAGAGGGGT
>CAYTJW010000456.1:0-5032 GCA_964438135.1 uncultured Thermoanaerobaculia bacterium | reverse complement strand
TGGGCCCGGTCGGCGGCGAAGCCGGCCCCGGCCGCCAGCAGCACCGGCAGGTAGAACGCCAGCCACCAGCGCCGCAGCAGGCTGCCGGTCGCCCGCGCGAGCGGCTCGAGCTCCGCCGCCGCGGCCGCGATCGGCTGGCGGTGGCGGAGGCGGACCACGGCGTAGACCGCCGCCGGCAGCAGCAGCAGCGCGTACAGGTAGAGCGGCACCCGGGCCGCGCCGGACGAGAGCCGGCGGAAGTGGTCCTGCCGGGCCTGGGCGAGGCTCGCCTGCCGGGTCGGGAAGTCGGCGTCGGCGGTCGCCTGCGGCGCGGCCGCGCCCTCGGCCAGGGACAGCAGGGCGGCGCACGCCTGCTCGCCGGCCGGGCTCGGCGGCCCGGCCGGGGTGACCAGTCGCTCGGGCGTGGCCGGCAGGGCGGCGTGGATCTCGTAGCGCGGCTGGAGCAGCTCGGCCTGGAGGGCGAAGTAGACCGCCTCGAGGCCGGGGCGCATGTCGGACAGGGCGAACACCGCCTCGTCCACCCCGACCAGGCCGACGGCGGCCTCGACGCCGGCGCCACCGCGTGAGACCAGCACCTCGAGCAGCGCCTTCTCGGCCGGCCGGTAGGTCGCCCGGTCGAGGGACAACCTGACGTCGAGGGCGTCGGCCCGGTTGACCTGGACCACGCGCGTGTCGCGCACCAGGGTGCCGTCGGCCGAGACCCGGTAGGCGTGCAGCTCGAGGGTGCCGGCGAGGTCGTCGGACAGGTCGAGGTCGAGGCGGCCGCGACCGTCGCGGACGTCGAGCGCGGTCATGAGCAGGGTGCGGCGGTCGCGCACGACGTCGACGAAGACCCGGGCGGAGGGGCTGGCGGACAGCACCTCGAGCACGGCGGTGTCGCCGACCGCGTACACCGGGCGGTCAGCGCGCAGCAGGAAGGCGTCGCCGCGGCCGCTGACCCTGAGCGCCCGGGTCCCCGCCCAGCGCGCGCCCTGCTCGTCCTCGGCCTCGACCGCCACCTCGGCGGCGGCCGGCGCTCGCGGCACCGTCACCTCGGCCACGCCGGCGTCCGAGGTCTGGACGGTCAGCGAGAGGGGCGGGCCGAGGGCCACCCTGGCCCGGGCCGGCCGGCCGTCCGGGTAGGCGGCGACCACGTACAGCCGGTTGTCGACCCCGGGCACCAGCTCGCCGCTCTCGGGCAGCAGCTCGACCGCGAGCGGGCGGGTCGTGACGGTGAGCTCGAGGGTCTTGGTCTGGGCGTGGCCGGCCGAGTCGGTGACGGTGGCCTCGAGGGTGACGAGGGCGTCGCCCTGCTTGAGCTCCTGGCCGACGAAGCTCTGCTTGAGCGGCAGGCGCAGGTGCCAGCGCCCGTCGCGGTCGGTGCGCCCGTCGGCGGTGGCGAAGGGCTGCAGCGTCTCGACCATCTCCTGCGCCACGACCTCGACCGCGGCGTCGGCGACCGGCTTGCCGAAGGTGTACTCGGCCAGCACATCGGCCTCGACGACGTCGCCGGGGGCGTAGTAGGCGCGCTCGGGCTCGAGGTCGACGCGGAACTTCGGCAGGACGTAGCGGCTGACCGTGACGCTCTTGCTCGACGCGGTCTCGCCGACGGTCGCGGTGAGGGTGTAGTCGCCCAGGTTGACCTGCTCGGCGAGCTCGAAGTCGGCCGCCGCCACGCCCATCTCCGAGGTCGTGGCCCGGCGCTTGAAGACCTTGTTGCCCTTGGCGTCCTGGACCTCGATCACCACCGCCTCCCGGCCGGCCGGCCTGAGGTCGGCGGTGGCCAGGGTCAGGGTGCGGATGTGGATCACCTGCCCGGGCTGGTAGATCGGTTTGTCGGTGGTGATCAGGGTGCGGTGGGCGCGTCGCACCTCGAGCCGCCGCTCGACCACCGACGACCCGGCGCGCGAGCCGGCGCTCACGTGCAGCCGGTAGGCGCCCTGCTCGAGGTCGGCGGGCAGGTCGCGGGCCACGAGCAGGAAGCCGTCCGCGTCGGTGCGGCCGCGGCCGAGCTCGAGGCTCTGACCCCCCTCCGAGCGCAGCTCCGCCGTCACCCTGGCGTCCGCCAGCGGCGCGCCGTCGCGGCTGTCGCGCACCAGGACCCGGAAGGCGGCCTGCCGGCCGGGGGTCAGCTGGTCCTGGCCGTAGACCACGGCCTGGGCCGGGCTGGCGGTGCGGGCGGCGACCGACAGGGTGTGGGCGCCGACCAGGGCGAGGGCGACGAGGGCCAGGGTCGCGAGGGTCGCCCAGAAGCGGCGTCCCCCCAGCCAGCTCAGCTCGGGCTCGACGGGTGCGTGCGTCATGGGTTGCTCCCTCCCGGTGGTGGCGGCGGCGAGTGTACCGCGTCCCGGCATCGGCGTCCGGAGGGGTGAGAGCGCCGGCCGCGGCCCGAGTTCCGTGCCTGCCCCGGGCGGTATAATCCGGTCGCCGCGGCGCGAGGTGCGGCAGCAAGGGGGCAGGCTCATGCGACAACACCGTCGTCTCGTGGTCGGGGTCGCGCTCGGGATGGTGCTCGGTGGGGCGCTGGTCGCGCTGGCGGGCAAGGTCGTCGTCGACCCCGGTCTGTACGTCGGCGCCGAGCCCCAGGCGGCCGCCTCCGGCCTGCTGGGGCTGGCCCTCCAGCGCGCCGGCAAGGGCTCGTGGGAGAGGCTCGCGGTCGCCCGCGTTCACATCCTGGGCGGGCAGCGGTCGGCCGGCGAGGCGATCGTCGACGAGGTGCTGGCCGGCAAGAGCGAGGCCAGCGACTGGTACCGCATCGGCCAGCTGTACGCGGAGGCCGGCGACTGGGAGCGGGCCCGCGGCTACTTCGACCGGGTGGTCGAGGCCAAGCCGGAGGACGAGGACTGGCTGGCCGCGATCGGCGCCTGGCACAACCTGAACGGTGACCGGGCCACCGCCGAGGCGCTGTTCCAGCGCAGCTTCCAGCTCGACCCGGAGAGCCACAAGAACCTGGCGATCGCCGCCGGCTCCTACGTTGGCGTGGCCCCGGCCCGCTGATTGACGGTCTCGGGGTGGTGGACTAGGCTGACGGCGCGATGGGCGAGACCGCGGAGCAGGTCGTGAGGCTCGAGCAGGTTGCGCGACCAGCCTGGGAGCTGGAGGCGCCGGCCTGGGCGTCGCAGCTGGTGGCGGCCGCGACGGCGCCCTGGTCGCCGACGGGGGCCGGGCTGGAGGAGAGGGAGCTCTCCGGCGAGGGGTGGCGTCTGGTGTCGGTGCGGGTGCCGGCGGCGCGCCGGCTGCGGGCCGCGGAGCTCGAGGAGCGCACCCGACAGGCCTACCAGGCGGTGGCCGGTCGCCTCGCCGACCGCGCCGAGCGCCATGTCGTCCGGATGTGGAACTACATCCCCGGCATCCTCGAGCCGCTCGACGGGCTCGACCACCGCTACATGGCCTTCAACGCCGGCCGCCACCGTGCCTTCGAGGAGTGGTTCGCGGGCCGGCGGCGCTTCGACCGCACCGTGCCGACCGCCTCCGGGGTCGGTCACGACGGCGACGACTTCGTGGTCCACTGCCTGGCCGCGGCCGCCCCCGGCCGGCCGGTCGAGAACCCGCGCCAGGTGCCGTCCTACTGCTACTCGCAGCACTACGGCCCGCTGCCGCCCTGCTTCGCCCGCGCGACGCTGGTCGACCCCGGGCCGGACGGCCGGCCGTGGCTGCTGGTCGGCGGCACGGCGAGCGTGGTCGGCGAGGAGTCGGTCCACCGCGGAGACCTCGAGGCCCAGGTCGAGGAGACGCTGGCCAACCTCGCCGCCCTCTTGACCGCGGGCCTGGCCGCGGCCGGGCTCGCGCGCCCGCCGGCGCCGCGCCGAGAGCTGCTGGCACGCTTCTTCTCCGTCCGCGTCTACCACCCGCCCCGCGTCGACCCGCGGCACGTGACCCGCCTCCTGGCGGGAGCCTTCGCCGCTTCCGCCGAGGTCCAGGTGCTGGTCGCCGACCTCTGCCGGGCGCCGCTCGAGGTCGAGGTGGAGGGCGTGGCGGCGCTGGGGTAGGGGCCTCCCGTCCCGCTGCGCCGTCGCTCGCGGACGCCGCGGCCGGGATCGGGAGGGGCCGGCCCCGAGCCGGGAGCGGTCGGCGGCGGCGGGTCGGCGCCGCGGCGGCGACCTGCGGCTCAGCGAGTGCGGGACCAGAGGATCGGCTCTCGGTAGTGGACGACCATGGCGACGGTGCGCCCCTCGACCCGGCAAGTGACCTCGGCGTAGCGACCGAGCACGTCCTCGCTGTCGAAGACCGCGCTCGAGACGATCTCGTACCTGGAGACGGTCGCGGGCATGCCGCCTTCCTCCCAGAACCTCCTGAAGTCGACGTCGTCCTTGCCGCTGATCACCGGCAGACCGCCGGTCTTCCACGCGGCGATGGCGTACTGCCGGTCAGCGCTGGAGGTGGTGGCCATGCACGAGAGCATCCGGTCCACCCGCTCGCGCGCCACCCGCTCGAACGCCCGCGTGTCCATCCTCTTGTAGAAGCGTACCGCGGCGAAGACCACGGCGACGATGAGCAACCCGATGGCGACCTTCTTCACAGCCCCTCCTCGCCCTGTCGCGGAGTCGTCCCGGCGTGCCGCACCGACCTGTCGAGCCTCTCGGCAGACCATACGCCAGCACCCGGGTGAAGGCAAGACGGGACGGAACCGAGGTCGTTGCGCTGTGGGTCATTTGAGCGGTCGACGGGCGGGCCGGTGGCTGTGGGGGGGGTGGTGGGGCGGGCATTTGGCCGTGAGGTCGGGGAGGGCCGCTTTGAGCTTGCGCACCAGCTCCTCGAACATGGCCTTGACCAGGTTCTTGTGGTTCATGATGGCGGCGAAGAACCGGGACATGGCGAAGGAGGAGGGGACGGCCGCGGCGTCAGGAACGGGGTCAGCAGACAGCGGCAGGGGTCCGCGACAGGGGCAGGTGCAGAGGCGTCTCGACCGCGTTCGAGGGGACCGCTCACGTCCTCGGGTGCAGCAGCCGCCAGGTCATGGCGCGCACCTGGTCGAAGAGGTCGAGGGCTGCTCGGGCGCGCCCGAGGTCGACCGCCCCCGCCCCGGCCAGCAGCCGGAGGTGGGTGTCGACCT
>CAYTJW010000455.1:0-5033 GCA_964438135.1 uncultured Thermoanaerobaculia bacterium | reverse complement strand
CGCGTCGTCTACCCGGCCCGGACCCTTCTCCTGGCCCTCGCCCTGCCGCCGCTGGCAGTGGAGCTGTGGTGCGGGCGGACGGCCGCCGGGGCCGCCCTGCGGTCCCTGTGGTCGCGGGCCGAGGGGCTGTCTCTCGCCCTCGGCCTGGACCGGGTCACCGCCGTCGCGGCCGAGGCCGGGCTGGAGCGCCGCCACCTGCGCCGCGCGCTCCTGGCCCACCTGGCGGTCGTGGCGGCGCTCGCCGCCCTCTTCGCCGTCCTGGTGATCGGCGACTTCGGCGGGCCCATGCTCGGCGGCGGCGACCTCGCGCAGTGGACCTTCCAGGGCCACTACGTCCGCCACAACCTCTCCTTCCGGCCCCTCCCCAGCCTCGACCTGGTCAACGACCAGCTCTTCTACCCCTACGGCGGCAGCAACGTCTTCCAGCCCTGGGTGCTGGACATGCACCTGTTCACCGCCGCCGCCGACCGCCTGCTCGGCGCGGGGCCCTGGCTGCAGGTCTACTTCCTGCTGACGGTGGTGGTCGCCGCCGTCGGCGCCTTCCTGCTGCTCGCCCCGGACCACGGCGCCTACCGCGCCTCCCTGGTCGCGGTCGCGGTGTCCTTCTGCAGCTACTACGCCGTCGGCAAGTACCCCGGCCACCTCGGCATCGCCTGCATCGGCTGGATGACCCTCAACCTGCTGGCGGACTGGGTGGTGGTGCGGCGGTTCGTCCTCGGCCGGCCGCTCTCGGCCCGCCT
Source organism: uncultured Thermoanaerobaculia bacterium (assembly GCA_964438135.1). Classification (GTDB taxonomy): domain Bacteria; phylum Acidobacteriota; class Thermoanaerobaculia; order Thermoanaerobaculales; family Sulfomarinibacteraceae; genus CAYTJW01. The sequence goes on along the minus strand of CAYTJW010000455.1, from coordinate 4,293 downwards.
GCTGGCGCTGCGCGCCCTGCTCCTGGTCTCGGTCCTCGGCGAGGACCTCGGCTACGTCGCCGGCCTGGCCCTGACCTCGTTCTGCGTCTGCGTCGCCTACCTGCTCGTGCTGGCCTGCGCCCGCGACCGCTGCCGGGGCGCCCGGCTCGCCGACCGGGCCCGGGCCTTCCTCGGCCAGCTGCGCGCCTCCTGGGGCCAGCACCCGCGCCAGGTCGCGCTGCTGCTCGCCGCCACGGCCCTGGTCGCCCTGCTCCACGTCCCCCTGGTGCTCCAGGTCAACCGCGCGGCCCACTCCTTCGACCTGTCCCTGATGCCGGCCGGCGGCGGCTGGGTCAACCCGCTCCGCTTCTTCATCCCCGTCTTCCCGGGTCTCAACCCGGTCACGCTGCACCTCCTGTTCGAGGACTCGCCGGAGGCGTACTTCGCCGCCAGCCCCGGGCTCTTCTTCGTCCTCGCCGCCCTGCTGGGCATGATCTGGGGGCGGCGGCGGCTGCTGTGCTGGCTGCCCTTCGTGGTCCTGCTCGGGCTGCTGCTGTCCTTCCACCCGCCCGGCTTCGCCCTCCTCCGGCTCCTGCCCTGGTTCGGCCTGGCCCGCGTCTGCGGCCGTTTCTCCCTCGCCTACCCCACCATCCTGGCGATCCTGAGCCTGAGCATCCCCGCCGCCGCGCTGCGCGGCCGGCGCGGCGCGCTGCTGGCGGCGCTGGGCTGCGCCCTGCTGGCGTTCGAGGCGGTCACGGCCTACCGCGTCGCGCTCGCCCGGCCGCACCGGTTCTACCGCCCCGACGCGGCCTTCGACACGCTCATGGCGACGATCCGCGAGGCGCCCGGCGAGGCGGTCCTGGAGTGGCCGTTCTGCGTCGCCGGCGGCAACGGCGTCGGCACCGGCCAGCTGGGGGTCTTCTACGGCCGCCAGTCCGGCGCCTCTTCGCTCCAGGTCTTCCACCACAAGAAGATCGTCGGCAAGTACTTCGGCCGCCTCCACCCGGACCAGATCCAGCCCTACCTGGCGGCGGGCTGGGACCGGATGTTCGCGCCGGACACGCCCAACCCGCACAAGGCCAGGCGGCAGCGGCGCGACCCCCGGGCGCACGAGTGGGAGTTCCTCGAGCGCTTCTTCGTCCTCAACGACTTCTGCGGCCTGCTGCTCTACACCGACCTGCTGCCGCCGACCACGGTCGACGGTTTCCACCGGCGCTTCGGCCCGCCGGCCGCGGTCGCCACGGGGACCCCCTTCGGCCGGCTCGAGGTGATCCTCAAACGGCCGGAGTGGCGGGGGCTGGTCGACCGCGACGCCGGCCGCGCCCTCGCCCTCGCCGACGTGCCGCCGCCGCGCCCCCTGGCACGCCTGGACATGGGCGACCCGGCCGCCGAGGAGTACCTGCTGCGCGGCTGGGGGGGCCGGCAGCGGACGGTCCGCTCCTCGGAGGGGCCGGTCGCCGAGCTCGGGTTCTCCCTCGACCGGGTCGAGCCGCTGGTGCTGGAGATGAAGGCCACCACCTTCCGGCGCCAGCGGGTGCGGGTGGTGCTCAACGACGTCCTGCTCGAGGAGCTCGTCCACGACGGGCACGCCTACGTCGTGCTCGCCGTCAACCTGCCCGCCGAGCTCCTGCGGCCGAGCAACGTGCTCCGCTTCGAGCTGCCCGACGCCCACTCGCCGGCGAGCGTGGGCCCGAGCCAGGACGCCCGCCAGCTCGGCATCACCCTCGAGTGGCTCGAGCTGACCCCGCTGGGCTGAGGGGAGCGGGCGCGCCCGGCCGGGATGACCCCGCCGGGGTTGCCCGCTCGCCCGACGCCGGCCGGCGCGTCGGCCCCGACGCCCCTGTGACGGGGGCCACCTCTCCGCGGGCGCGGCCGGTGGGAGAATCGGGCGGAGGCCCACCATGCGCGCCCACCCCCTGCTCGCCGCCGCCGCCCTGCTCGCGGCCGCGCCGCTCCCCGCCGCCACCTACTACGTGTCGAGCGTCACCGGCGACGACGGTGCCGACGGCCTGACCCCGGCGACGCCGTTCGCCTCGGTCGGCCGGGTCAACGCCCTCGCCCTGCAGCCCGGCGACCACGTGCGCTTCTTCTGCGGCCAGACCTGGCGGGCCGAGCCGCTCTCAGTCGAGGAGTCGGGCACAGCGGGCCTGCCGATCGTCTTCTCGAGCGAGCCCGCCGGCTGCGCCGACCGCCCGCTGCTGTCGGGCGCCCGGCCGATCTCGGGCTGGGGCCTGCACGCGGGCAGCGTGTGGGTGGCCGACCTCTCGGCCGGCGCCAACGCCGGGCTCTTCCCGCACGGCGTGAACCTGCTCTTCCGCGGCGCGGAGCGCCTGCCGCACGGTCGCTGGCCGGACGTCGAGGGCCACCCGGACGGCGGCTGGGCGACGGTCGACGCCCAGCCGGGGGGCGCCCAGATCACCGACGCCGAGCTGCCGGCGGTCGACTGGACCGGCGCCGTCGCCCACGTCCGCGGCATGACCTGGACCATCACCAACCGCGAGGTGGCGGCCGACGCCGGCAGCACCCTGACCCTGGGCCACGACGTGTCCTGCTTCAACGGCAGCTGCGCCGGCTGGGGCTACTACCTGTCGAGCCACCTCGCCACCCTGAGCCGCGAGGGGGAGTGGTTCTGGGACGGGGCCACGAACCGGGTCTACCTGCTCGCCGCCGCGGGGCCGCCGGCCGCCGGCGAGGTCGAGGGCGCGGTCGTCCTCACCGACGACGACCGCTATCACGGCGGCGTGGTCCTCGGCCGCGACCTGTACCAGCACGTGCGCCACGTCCGGGTCGAGAACCTCCGCGTCGAGCGCTGGTACGAGAGCGGGGTGACCACCCCGACCAACCTCGAGACGGCCGAGAACGACCACGTCACCCTGCGCGACCTCGCCGTCCGCGACGTCGACTCGACCGGCGTCCGCCTCGCCACCTGGGTCTGGAACCCGGCCAGCGGCCCGGCCGGCTGGCGCGGCGGCTCCGACCACCTGCTCGAGAACGTCGTCGTCGAGCGCGCCAACCACTTCGGCGTCGACAGCTACGCCCGCGCCTCGCAGCTGGTCGGGGTCGAGGTGCGCGACGTCGGCCTCCTCGCCCATGCCGGAGCGAGCGGCATCGGCTGCGGCAACGGCCCCAACGACTGGGACTGCACCGAGGCCGGGGCCGGGGTGCGGCTGAAGCGGGACCAGGACGGCTGGAGCTCGACCGGGGTGACGGTCGAGCGACTGCGGGTCGAGAACGTGGGCATGAACGGGGTCGACGTGTTCGGCGACACCGTCACCATCGCCGACTCGGTCATCCGCGCGAGCTGCCTCTCCAAGTCCGACTGCGGCGCCATCCGGACCTTCGGCCGGGACAGCCTGGCGACGTCGCCGGTGCACGACGTGCTGGTCCGCGACACCCTGCTCCTCGACGTCCAGGCCACCGTCGCCGGCTGCCACCCGAGCTACCGCTACCCGCTCGGCTTCGGCCTCTACTCAGACCACTTCTCACGCGACGTCGACGCCCTCCGGGTCACGGCGAGCGGCTGCCGGCCGACCGGCATCCTCTACCAGGACTCGACCGGCGACGTGAGCGCGAGCGTGGTGCACGGCACCGCCCCGGGCAGCTGGGGCGGCAGCGCCCTGGTCGTGGCCGGCTCGGGCCAGGCCACCCTCCACTCGAGCACCCTGTTCTCCACCGACCCCACCGTCAACCTGGTCGACGTCGACTCGGTCGGCCAGCTCCCGGCCGCGGACGGCAACGCCCTCTTCAGCCCCTGGGACCCGACCAGCCTGTGCCTCGGCGGCAGCTGCCTCGACCTGACCGCCTGGCGGGCGGCGACCGGCCTCGACGGCTCCTCGACCGCCAGCTGGTACGGCCAGGCGCCGGGCGAGCCGGAGCGCTCGCGCCTGTTCGCGAACGAGACCTCGAGCCCGGCCGCCGCCGACCTCGGCGGCGCCTCGTGGACCGACCTGGGCCAGAACCCGGTCACCTCGCTGGTGCTGCCGGCCTTCGGCTCGGCCGTGCTGGTGCGGCGCCTCGACGCCGTCTTCGCGGACGGCTTCGAGACCGGCTCGACCGGCCATTGGAGCCTGACCCAGCCGTGAGGCGGGAGCGGGCAGCGGTCAGCGATCAGCTGTCAGCTCCACCGCCCGACCCGCGCACGACCTCGGCTCCCGCCCGGCACCGGCTCACCGACAGGGGCGGGTCGGGCCGCCGGCGACCGGCAGCTCGCGGTCGCAGGGCAGGCCGGCGCCGTCGGCCTCAGGGCGCGACGCCGCCCCAGGCCGCCGCGTCGCCGCTCTCGAAGCCGTCCGCGAGCAGCACCTGCTGGTCGAG
>CAYTJW010000454.1:0-5041 GCA_964438135.1 uncultured Thermoanaerobaculia bacterium | reverse complement strand
GTACCGCGCCCAGGGCTGGCTGCGGTGAGGGCCGGCGCCGGCCGCGGGCTCCGTCTCCCATCCCGGGCCGGGCGGGCGGGGGGGTTGAGAGCCGACCGCTGACGGCTGACAGCTCGGGACCGCTGCCCGCGACCTGAGCTATCATGCTCGCCGCTCTCCCGGCCCCGAGGGGCCGGCCGCGGAGGTGGACGGTGGCTGACGTGTTCCAGAAGTGCTTCGATTTCAAGGAGGCCGACGCCGTCCGCGCCAAGGGGGTCTACCCCTACTTCCGCCGCATCGCCTCGGCACAGGACCCGGTGGTGGCGATGGACGGGCGGCAGGTCGTCATGCTCGGCTCGAACAACTACCTCGGCCTGACCAACCACCCCGAGGTCAAGCGGGCGGCGGCGCAGGCGCTCGAGCGCTACGGCACCGGCACTGCCGGGTCGCGTTTCCTCAACGGCACGCTGGAGATCCACGTCGAGCTCGAGGAGCGGCTGGCGGAGTTCATGGGCAGGGAGATGGCCCTCACGTTCTCCACCGGCTTCCAGGTCAACCTCGGCACGATCTCCTGCCTGGTCGACCGCGGCGACGTGGCCATCCTCGACGGCCTCGACCACGCCTGCATCCTCGACGGGGCGCGGCTGGGCTTCGGCCGGGTGCTCAAGTACCAGCACAACGACATGGCCTCGCTCGAGGAGCGGCTGCGGTCGGTGGGCCCGGAGCGGGGCAAGCTGATCGTGGTCGACGGCGTGTTCTCGATGGAGGGCGACATCGCCGACTTGCCGTCGATCGTCCGGCTCAAGGACGAGTACGGCGCGCGGCTGATGGTGGACGACGCGCACGGCGTCGGCGTGCTCGGGGCCAACGGCCGCGGCACGGCCGAGCACTTCGGCGTCGAGGACCGGGTCGACCTGGTGATGGGCACCTTCTCCAAGTCGCTGGCCGCGGTGGGCGGCTTCATCGCCGGCAGCCGGCCGGTGGTCGACTGGATCAAGCACCGCGCCCGGGCCCTGATCTTCTCCGCCTCGCCGCCGCCGGCGTCGGTGGCGTCGGTGCTGGCGGCGCTCGAGATCATCCGGCGCGAGCCGGAGCGGCGCCAGCGACTGTGGGACAACACCCGCTACATGAAGGCCGGATTCGAGAGCCTCGGCTTCGACACCGGCGCCTCGGCGACGCCGGTCATCCCGCTGGTGGTGGGCGAGGACATGACCGCGTTCCACATGACCATCCGGCTGCAGCAGGAGGGGGTGTTCGCCAACCCGGTGGTGTCGCCGGCGGTGCCGCCGGGGCGGGCCATGATGCGCACGTCGTACATGGCGACCCACACCCGGGAGCACCTCGACCGTGCTCTCGAGGCGTTCGCCAAGGTCGGGCGGGAGCTGGGCCTGATCCCATAGCTCAGCCGTCAGCGGTCAGCCGTCAGCCGTCAGCTCCCCCGCCCGCCCGCAGGGGCCGGCCAGGGGCCGGGAGCCGAACCGCCGCCCCCTGCCTTTCCCCCGCGCCCGCGCTGTGCGACACTGCCGCGGGAGGTGGGCACCATGCCGCTCTCCGTCACCCCGGTCGAAGGCCGCGCCGACCTGGTCGCCTTCGTCGACCTGCCGTGGGCGATCTACCGCGGCGACCCGAAATGGGTGCCGCCGCTCAAGTCCGCGGTGCGGGAGATCCTCGACCCCCGCCGGCACCCGTTCTACGACGGCGGCCGCGGCGCCGAGGTCGCGCTGTTCCTGGCCCGCGACGGGGGCCGCGCGGTGGGGCGGGTGGCAGCCATCCTCAACCACGCCCACAACCACTTCCACGGCGAGCGGGTGGTCTTCTTCGGCTTCTTCGAGTGCCTCGACTCGGCCGAGGTGGCGCAGGCCCTGCTCGGGCGGGTCGAGAGCTGGGCCCGCGACCACGGCGCGACCGCGGTGCGCGGCCCGGCGAGCCCGTCGACCAACTACGAGTGCGGGCTGCTGGTGCAGGGCTTCGACCGGCCGCCGGTGCTGATGATGACCTACAACCCCGCCTACTACCCCGGCCTGGTGGAGGGGGCGGGCTACGTCAAGGCCAAGGACCTCCTCGCCTACTACTCGCCGGTGCACGGCGCCCACCTCGAGCGGATGCAGCGACTGGCGAGGAAGACCCGCGAGCGCAACCCCGGTCTCACCACCCGCGGCGTCGACCCCGACCGGTTCGCCGACGAGGTGGCGGTGGTGCAGGGCATCTACAACTCGGCGTGGGAGAAGAACTGGGGGTTCGTCCCCATGTCCGACGGCGAGTTCGCTCACCTGGCGAAGGAGCTCAAGCCGCTCGTCCAGCCCGACCTGGTGCGGTTGGCGCTGCTGGACGGGGAGCCGGTCGGCTTCATCATGACCGTGCCGGACTTCAACCCCGTGCTCCGGGACCTCGACGGCTCACCCTGGCGCCACCCGCTGCGGGCGCTGCGCCACCTCGTCCTCACCCGCCCCGAGAGCATGCAGGGGGTGCGGCTCATCACCCTCGGCATCAAGGAGTCCTACCGCAAGAGGGGCTTCGAGGGCGTGCTGTTCGCGGAGAGCCTGGCCGAGGGGCTCCGCCTCGGCTACCAGTGGGCCGAGTACTCCTGGATCCTGGAGGACAACGAGCTCACCAAGCGGGCCGTGCGGCTGATGGACGGTCAGCTGTACAAGGTCTACCGGGTGTACGAGAAGCACCTGGTCGAGGTGCCCGCCTTCGGCTTCCAGCTCGGCGCCCTGGAGCCGCCGGGCCCGGCCGGCTGAGCCCGCACCGCTCCACCAGCGACCCCCGCCCCGTGGACGGGCGGGCGGCTGAGAGCCGAAGGCCGAGGGCTGAACGCTCGTCCCCGTCGCCTCAGTCGGTGCACAGCGGCTGGCCGCAGCCGGCCGCCGAGCCGGTGGCGGCGAGGAAACGCCGCACGACCCGGGCGACCACCCGCTGGAGGCGGCGCGGGTCGCCCGCCTCCCCCTGCGCGAGCGGAATCTGCACCGCGGCCAGCATCAGGTGGCCGCCGCCGAAGCCGGTCCGCCCGGCCGCCCTGCGGGCGACCGCGCCGGCGTTGAGGTCGCGGTCGGTGGTGCGGAGGCTGGCGTGCAGCCAGCCGTCGACCACCCCCAGGCACATCGACCAGGAGGCCCCCTCGACCCGCAGCAGGAGGTCGGCGACCTCGGCGATCATGTCCTGGCTGTCGAGGGTGGCGAGGAAGGACACCACCCGGTGGTCGAAGACGGTGGCGTTGTCGAGGGCGCGCCGGAGCTTGGAGAAGTAGCTGTGGGGCAGGGGCGCGGCCAGGATCCGGCTGAGGGCGCGAGGGTTGGCCCGCGGGTAGAGGTCGAGGTAGGCGTCCAGGTCGGCGCGGGTCGACTCGCGGCCCAGGTCCTGCGTGTCGGAGCGGATGGCGTAGACCAGGGCCGTGGCCAGGGGCGGCTCGACGTCGATGCCGGCGGTGCGCAGGTACTGGTAGAGGATGGTGGCGGTGGCGCCGTAGCCGGAGCGGACGTCGGTGAAGCGGGCCGAGCGGGTCTCGCGGCGGATCGGGTGGTGGTCGATGACGATGTCGGGGGCGGCGTGGCCGGCGAGGCCGACGTTGCCGGCCCCGGGCTGGGCGTCGACCACCGCCAGGCGGTCGAAGCGCTCCGATGCGACCCCGTCGATGGGGCGCGTGTTGAGGCCGAGGTAGCGGACCAGGGCCCGGTTCTCCGCCCGGCCGATGGTGCCGCCGTGGGCCACCGAGCAGGCGACGCCGTGCCGCTGGTTGGCGATCTCCCGCAGGGCCGCGGCGGTGGCGATGGCGTCCGGGTCGGGGTTGTTCTGGACGACGATGAGCATCGTCTTGGCCCCGCTGAGCACGGCGTCGAGCTTGGCCAGGCGTTCCTGGGGCCCGAACCGCCGGGTCAAGGGCGAGGCCTCCACCCGGTTGCGACCGGCACGGGTCGGGCGAGCGGCGCCGGTGACGGGCCTGTGGCGGCCGGCGAGGGCACGCCCCAGTATACCGCCGTGCTGTCCAGCCGGTGGTGTGCTACGCTCTGGCCTGATGCCCCGGGGCACAGTGGCGCCGGGTTCAGGCGCGCACCTCGGGCGGGTGTCTGGCTGGATCGAGGAGGGCGACCATGAGGTGGCGAGAAGGACGCCGGAGCGACAACGTCGACGACCGCCGCGGCCAGCGCGTGCCGACCGGGGTCAAGGTCGGCGGCGTGGGCGGTCTCGGACTGCTGGTGGTGGTGGTGGCGGCGATGCTGCTCGGGGTCGACCCGACCGAGGTCCTGCGCAACGTGCCGACCACCAGCGTGCCGCCGTCCGAGAGCCTCGAGCCGGGGGCGGGTCGGAGCGCGGCCGAGAACGAGCTGGCGGACATGTCGTCGGCGGTCCTGGCCTCCACCGAGGACGTCTGGAACGGCCTCTTCGCCGGCATGGGGCAGCGCTACCAGGCGCCGACGCTGGTGCTGTTCACCGACTCGGTGAGCTCGGCGTGCGGCTACGCCTCGGCCGCCACCGGCCCCTTCTACTGCCCGGCCGACGGCAAGGTCTACCTCGACCTCGGCTTCTTCGCCGACCTGCAGACCCGCTTCCAGGCCCCCGGCGACTTCGCCCAGGCGTACGTCATCGCCCACGAGGTCGGCCACCACGTGCAGAACCTGCTCGGCATCATGGACCAGGTGGAGGGGCAGCGGCGCATGGCCTCGGCGAGGGAGGGCAACGAGCTGTCGGTGCGCCTCGAGCTGCAGGCGGACTGCCTGTCCGGGGTGTGGGCCAACCAGGCCCAGCGGACCCGTGCCTGGCTCGAGCCGGGCGACCTCGAGGAAGGGCTCAACGCCGCCAGCGCGGTGGGCGACGACCGCATCCAGCGTCAGGCCCAGGGCAGGGTGGTGCCGGACTCCTTCACCCACGGCACCTCGGCCCAGCGAGCGGGTTGGTTCCGGCGCGGTTTCGAGACCGGCGACCCGGCAGCCTGCGACACCTTCTCCGGCAGCCGGTTGTGACGGGGGCCCGGGCGCAGCCCGGCCGAGCCGGCTCCGGCGCGGCCGGGAGCCCCTGCCCATGCCCGCACGTGGTCCCGTGCCCGTGCCGGGCGGGGCGGGCGGGG
>CAYTJW010000453.1:0-5043 GCA_964438135.1 uncultured Thermoanaerobaculia bacterium | reverse complement strand
GGTGTGGGCACGGTGGTGGCGAAGGTGGTGAGCCTGGCCGCGGGCGGCGCCGCGCCGGAGCCGGTCGCCGGCGCCCGGGTGGCGGCGTACGCCGGCGGTGCCTTGCTCGAGGAGCGGACCACCGACGGCCACGGCAACGCCGTGCTGCGCGACGTGCCCGCGGGCCAGGTCTCGGTCCAGGCCGCGGACTGGCGGGTCAGCCGCGCGGCCGCCTTCGCCGACCTGATGCTGGCGGCCGGGGAGACGGTCCAGGTCACCCTCACCCTGCCGCGGAGCTCGCCCCGGAGCGTGGCCGGCGAGGTGCGGTTCCTCGACCCGGCCAGCGGCGCCGAGGTGCCGGTCGCAGGCGCCGCGGTCTTCATTCCCGGCCCGGGCGTCTTCGCCTACACCAACGCGCAGGGGGGCTACCGGGTCGACGGCGTGCCGACCCAGAGCGCCGGCGAGGCGCCGTACCAGGTGGAGGCGGTCGACCTGGTCCGCCGGCTGCAGGGCTCGAGCCCGCTGCCGCTGATCGGTGACGGCTCGCCCGAGGTCGTGACCGCCGCGCCGATCGTGCTCCGCGAGATGCGGGGCGGCGTCGACGGCGTGGTCCTCGACCCGCTCGGCCGGCCCGCCGGCGGCGTCCAGGTGGTGGCGTGGAACCAGTGGCCCTTCCGCGAGGTGACCTCCGCCGCGAGCGGCGCCTTCCACCTCGACGACCTGCCGCTCGGCGGATGGGACCTGTACGCCCACGTCGGCGACGGCCTGGCGCCGGGACAGGTAGGGTATGTCGGCACGGCCCAGACCGAGATCGTCTTCGGCGGCCACCGCCCCTTCGTCACCCTGCGTCTGGTCGGCTCGGGGGTGGTCACGCTCCACACCTCCACCGGCAGCGCCACCGGCGTGATGAGCCAGGTCTACTACCGGCCGACCTACTTCAGCGAGGCCGAGCGGCGAGTGCGGCTCAAGGGCGCCTCCATCCAGACCGAGACCGACGCGAACGGCGACCTCCAGCTCGAGCTGCCGGTGGGCGATTTCGAGCTGGTCGCCTACAACCCGTTCCACGGCACGCGCACGATCAGCGACCGGCTCGACTGGCCGGGGCAGGTCAAGCGCTTCGACGTCGTCTTCGCTGACGCCGCCACGGTCAGCGGGCGGGTGGTGGACGTCGACGGGGTGACGCCGGTGCCGGGGATCGCGGTCGAGCTCGCGAGCGCGTACCTCGACCCGCAGGCCCAGACCTCCGACGAGCTCGGCCGCTTCCGCTTCGAGCTGGTGCCGCCGGGGCCGGTCCGGGTCACGGCCGCGGGCCGGGTCGGTGTGGTCGACCGGGTCGGCGCCACGGCCGGGATCGTGCCGGCCGGCGGGGAGTCCCTCGAGCTCGAGGTGCGCCTCAAGGCGCAGGGGGCGGTCCGGGGCCAGGTCCTCGAGGAGACGGCCGACGGCCTCGCGCCGTTCGGCAGCGCCCACTTCTACCTCGAGGAGGGGGGCTTTCCCCACCGGCGTCTGCCCGCCTCGGGCCACGGCGTGGCCGACGGCGACGGGCGCTACCAGGTCGCCCACGTCTTCGCCGGGCCGGTGCGGGTGGTGGCGTGGGACCCGAGCCAGCCCCTCCGCCAGGGCAGCGTGTCGGTCGAGCTCACCGCCGACTGGCAGGTCGTCGACGCGCCGCCGCTGGTGCTTCGGACCTCGGTCGGGACGGTCGACGTGGTGGTCCGCGACCCCGCCACGGGAGCGACCGTGGCCGACTGCCAGGTGGCCCTCGAGCACGGCTGGCCGGTGGTGCGGGAGATGACCGTGTCGGACCAGGACGGGCACGCGGTCTACGACGCGGTGCCCCTCGGCAGCTACGCGGTCTACGCCTTCCACGCCCCGACCGGGCGCGGCGGCCGCCTCGGGGTGACCCTCGACGCCCCGGGCGAGCGGCTGGAGGCGACCCTCTACCTCGACCAGAGCGGCGAGGTGCGGGGCACGCTCTACGACGACGCGGCCCACCTCCTGCCGCTCGCCGGTGGCCGGGTCCAGCTCACCGGCTCGACCACCACCGGGCCGCTGGCCGCCCTCGACACCACCAGCTCGGCCGCGGCCACCCTGGGCCGCTTCTCCTTCCCCGGCGTTCCCGAGGGGCAGTACCAGCTCCAGGCCGCGGTCCTCGGCTCCACGCGCCGCGCCGCCGCCGGCGTGGCGGTCACCGACAGCGCGCCGCTGGTCGACGTGGCGCTGGTCCTCGAGCCGGCCGGCGAGGTCCAGGTGCGGGTCTTCGAGCGGCTGCGGTCGGGCCTGGTCCAGGTCGATGGCAGCGGCGGCGGGCTGAGCGTGCGTCTCGCCCAGGACTGCAGGCCGGAGGGGTGCAGCTACGACTTCACCCGGGTCGCACCGGACGGAGCGGGGGGAGCCTACACCTTCCCCGGGGTCCTGCTCGAGCGCGGCGGCGCGATCTGGGCCCAGGAGCTCGCCGGCGAGCAGCGCCAGGGGGTCCTGAGCCTGAGCGACTTCGCGGCGGGCCTCTACGACGTCACCCTCGCGCCCAAGGGGGCGGTCCGGGTGCTGGTGCACGACGCCGCCGGCGCGCCGGTGGCGCAGGCCCCGGTGACGGTGACCTCGACCGGCGGCGGCAGCTACCCCGGTGTGACCGACGCCCTCGGCGTGATGGTGGCCGGGGCGGTCGCGGCGGGCGAGGTCACCGCCGCCGCGACCTCCCCGGCGGGCGGCCTCGGCGGCGTCGCCCACGCCACCCTCGAGTTCGACGACGACGTGGTCGACATGGTGGTCGAGCTGGCCCCGGCGGTGGCGGCCCACGGCGTGGTGTACGCGCCGGTGCCCGGCGACCTCTGGGACGGCGACCCGGCCGCGCTGACTCCGGCTGCCGGCGCTCTCGTCGTCCTGACCGTCGCCGGCCAGACCCGCTTCGCCTACGCCGACGCCTCCGGCAGCTTTCGCTTCGACGCGCTGCCGACCGGGAGCTTCGAGCTGGAGGCCCAGCTCAACGAGGCCGAGGCCCGCGGCAGCGGCGCCCTGGTCGGCCCGGACGGCACCGACCACCGCCTCCCGGACCTGCTCCTGGACGCCGCGCCGCCGGCGATCGTGGCGATCGTGCCGCCGCCCGGCGCCGAGAACGTGTCGCGCGCGGCGAGGGTGGAGGTCACCTTCTCCGAGCCGCTCCACCCCGACGTGCTGCGGCCGGACGGGACCTGCGCGCCTCTGTTCGCGCTGTCCGGCGGCCCGGCGGTCGGCTCCTGGAGCTGGGCCGCCGACGGGGCGGGCCGGCCGGTGGTCCGGTTCGAGCTGGCCGCGGGTGAGCTCTACGCCAACTGGACCTGGTACGGCCTCGCCGTCGCCGGCGGTCCGGCCGGCGTTCGCGACCGCGTCGGCCGGCTCCTGACCCCGAGCGGGAGCCTCGGCTCGAGCTTCAAGACCTCGGACACGGTCGGCCCGGCGGTGGTCGCCACCGACCCCGACCTCGACCGCCCCGTGGACCCGGACGCGGTCCTCCGCTTCGACTTCAACGAGCAGCTGACCGGCACCCCTGCGAGCCTCGACGGCCTCGGCGACGACGACGCCGCGGAGCTGTACTGGGGCCGCTCGGACGGCGCCGGCGGCTGGACCTGGGAGGAGCTCCCGGTCACCCTCAGCCTGACCCGCGGCGGCTTCTCGCTCCTGGTCGACCCCTGGGACGGGCTCGTGCTCGAGGACGACACCCTGCTGCGGCGGGTGGTCGTGGCGCGGCTCGAGGACGCGCGCGGCAACCCCATGACCACCTTCGACACGGTGTTCAGGAGCTGGGACGCCGACCCGCCCGCGGTCGACGCCCTGCCGTGCCCGGCCGGGTGCAGCCTGGCGGCGGGCACGAGCACCACCCTGACCCCGGTCCTGTCCGGCATCGACCACTACCCGACCGACCCGCCGTGGGGCGACCTCGACCGGGTCGACTACTTCCTCAGCGATCCCGGCGACCCCGCGTACCCGGCTCAGCCGGCCTACTCGGCTCTCCTCCCGCCGTACAGCTTCAGCTTCGTGGCCGCCTACTCGGGCAACGGCTCCGACCCGCGGCAGCTGCCGGTGTGGGCGCGCGCGGTCGACACCAGCACCAACCGGAGCAACCTCGCCCGGGTCGACCTGGTGGTGCTGCCCAACCAGGCGCCGACCGTCTCCGGCGTCGCCGCCGAGGCGGTGTCGCCGGTCGCCGGGACCCCCTACGCCGGGTCGTCCCTGCGCGCGACCGTCGCCGGCCTGGCGGACCCGGACGGCGCCAGCCTGACCGTCGCGGCCGAGCTGCTCCGGGTCGCCGACCAGGCGGTGCTCGCCGCCTCGCCCGGCGTCGCCGTGCCCCGGCCGGCGACCGGCAGCTGGCTCGACCTCGAGCCGGTGACGTTCGACCTGACCCTGCCGCTCGCCACCCCGGAGGGGACCTGGGTCGTGGTCCGGGTCACGGCCCGCGACAGCCAGGGGGCGAGCGGCGCAGCCGCTGCCGACCCCTTCCAGGTCGCCGACGACGCCGTGCCGCCGGTGCTGAGCGGCCTGGTCGCGCGCGCCGGGGACGGCACGGTCCGGACCCGGTTCGCGAGCGGCGAGGAGCTGTTCGTCGAGCTCGTGGCGCGCGAGCTCGAGACCGCGCTCGCGAGCGTCACAATCGCGCTCGCGCCGGCGGACGTGCTGGCCGGGACGCTGGTCCCGTCGCCGGTGCCGGGCAGCCAGGGGCTGTACCGGACCAACCGGCTGACGGTGCCGCCGGGCCTGTCCGGGACGACGCCGATCACGGTCACCGCCACCGCCGCCGACCAGGGCGGCAACCAGGCCTCGAGCTCCCTCGGCGTCGAGGTCGAGCCGGAGGCCGACCCCAACGCCCCGGCGGTCACCTGGCTCACCCCCTGGCAGGGGGCGGAGTGGCCCGCCGGCCACACCTCGCCGGCCGCCGGCGCCGGGACGCCGCTCCTGCTCCGGGTGCGGGTCGAGGACACCGACGGGGCCGGCGGCGCCGGCTCCGTCGGCGCGGTGTCGCTGTGGGGACCGGTGAGCGACGGTGCGGGCGGGGTCGAGCTGGCGGCGGCGCCGGTGGTCGCGACC
>CAYTJW010000452.1:0-5043 GCA_964438135.1 uncultured Thermoanaerobaculia bacterium | reverse complement strand
TCGCCTCGGCCACGCCGCCATCGCCGCCGGCGGGCTGGTCGGCCCGGCGGTGGCTGCGGCGCTGCTGTTAGTGGCCGGGCGCAGGCAGCGCGGGGCGCGGGCGGCGCTGGTGGTGCTCGGGGTCGGCCTGCTGGTGGTCGACCTGTGGGTCGTGCGGACCCTGTTCGGGGCGGTGTTCGTGGCCGCGCTCGCCGCGCTGCTGCTCGGGGTGGGCCTGGTCGGCCGGCCGTGGCTGGCGCAGGCGACCCTGGTCTTCCTCGCGGTCCAGCTCTCCCTGTCGGTCTTCTCCCGGGCCGACTACCTGTTCACGCCGGTCGCCCGGACCGCGGAGGGCAACCTGCCGTCCGACGTGGCTCGGATCGCCGAGGCCCTGGTCCTGCCGTACTGGTTCTGGGGGGCGCTGTGCGGCATCCTCTCGGTCCTGGTGCTGCTGGCCGGGATGGTCGCCTTCCTGCGGCCGTCGGCGCGCGGCTGACGCCGCCCGGGTGGCGGCCGGCGGGCCGGTTGACAACCCCGGTCCGGCGCCCGTACCGTCGTCGCGCGAGCAGCGGCAGCCGCGGTCGACGTCGGAGCCCCCGGGAGGGCGGTGTCGGCGCGAGGGCGACGGGGGCGGCGGCGATCGCTGCCGCGGCCGCGCCTGCCGCGGCAATGGACGGGCCGGGGACGAGGTTGTGGTCCTGCAGGAAGGGGAGGTGGCCATGAGCTGGAGACCGGGTTGGGCGGCGGTGCGGCGGTGCGGGCTGGCGGTGGCAGTGGCCCTGGCGCTGGCGACCCTGGCGGGCGCCGAGGGAGGCGCCTCGTTGCCGCTCGAGGGCGAGTTCACGTTCGAGGAGGGCGACTACCGCCTGCACTCGTTCGCGCTCGGCGAGCCGTCGCTGGTGACCGGCGACCTCGTGGCGCACGGGTTCGACCCGGCGCTGATCGTGGCCCGCGGGGACGAGGAGTCGGAGACCTCGTTCCTGGCCGCCTCGGACCCAGCCTGGGACGCGCCCGGGGCGCGCTTCGCCTTCGTCGCCGCACGGCCCGGCCCGTACACCGTGGCCGTGTTCCAGCAGCGGGCCTGGGAGGGCGCGCCGGTCTACACCCTCCGCCTCCGCTCCGCCCCCCTCGAGGGCGAGCCGCTGCTCCAGCGCAGCGGGCCGCTGAACGCGACCACCACCGAGGCGCCGGAGCCGATGCACGTCGCGGTGCAGGGCGTCCGCCTGCCGGCCGACCTGGTCGGCGCGGGCACCGTCCTGGTGCGGTCGACGGCGGGCGCGGCGTCGTGGCGGGTGGTCGGCGGCGACGGTCTGGCGAAGGCAGCGGAGGGGGTGCTCACGGACGAGCTGCGCGGTTGCGCGTCGCTGGTCCTGGAGGGCCCGGCCCAGGAGACGACGGTCGAGGCGGCGTCGTCGCCGCGGCCGCTGGCCGAGCAGTCGCTCGAGGTCGAGGTCGGCGCCGACGAGGTCCCGCGCGTGCCGGCCGGGGTGGGGTCGACCCTGCCGGTGCCGGGCGAGCTCGGCGACAGGGGCCTGCGGGTGTGGGCGAAGTCGCCCGCGGTGTACCTGACCCTGACTGCCCTGGACGCGAGCGGGGCGGTGGTGGCGACGGCCACCGAGGAGCCGGGCGAGGGCGCGGTGACGCTCGAGGTCGAGCCGGGGGCCGGGGTGCGGCAGGTGGTGGTGAGCGCCGACGAGGTCGGCGACAACGGCGAGATCGAGCTCAAGATGGAGGCCCGCGACCGGCGGGACGTGACCCCCGAGCGCGTCGGCCAGCTGCGGTTCGAGAGCTCGGCGCCGGTGCCCGCGGCCGGCGTCCTGTACCGCCTCGAGCTCGCGGGGGCGGCCGAGGTCGAGGCGACGGCGGTCGGCGAGCGCGGGCAGTTGGTGGCGGTGGACGCGGGCGGCCGCTGGCGGCAGCTGTCGTCGCGGCCGGCGAGCGGACTGGAGACGGGGGACAGGGTCCGGGTGCTGGGCGGGGCGAAGGACCTGGTCCTGGAGCGCGGGGGCCTCGGCTGGCCGGACGAGATGGACGGCCTGCCCGGGCAGGTGGTCGAGGTGGTGGCGGTCGACCCCAGCGACGACACGGTCCAGGTCCAGACCGCCGCGGGCGACTCCTGGTGGCTCACGCCCGACGGTGTCGAGCCGCTCGAGCCGCGGGCCACGAGCGAGGTGCTGCGGCTCAAGGAGGGGCCCGGCGAGCTCTACCTGCTGCACCTCAACGCCGGCAGTGCGGCGCCGGCGGTGACCGTGACCCGGACCAGCCCGCTGCACGAGGCCAGCCTCGACCTGGCCGGCGCCCCGCCGTACCTCGAACCGGACGACTCCCTGCGTCTCGGCCGGGTGCCCCTCGCCCTCGGCGCCGACGAGGTGGTGGAGGCGCGCCTGGTGGGCACCGCCCCGCCGCGGTCGGTGCTGCGCCTGATGTCGGCCCAGGGGGCGGTGCTGGCTTCGGCCGAGCTCCAGGCGCCGTTCGAGGTCGGCCAGGTGGTGCGGGTGGCCGAGAACGCCCAGCAGCTCACCGACGCCCACCCGGTCATCTCCTGGGAGTCGTCGATGGGCGAGCTGGTCGGCCAGCAGGTGACGGTCGAGGTGGTCGACCCGTCCGACTCGACCGTGCTGGTGCGGAGGACGGACGGCGAGGGCTCCTGGTGGTTGCCCTGGGGGGCGGTCGCAGCCGCGGTCGACAAGACCGGGCGCGGCGGCGCCGCGGGGCCGGCGCTGGTGCTGACCGCCCTGGTCCGCGCCGCCGGGACCTACTCGCTGGAGCTGCTGGTGCCCGCCGACGGCGCGGGCGGTCGCCACCGTCTCGAGGTCGGCCGCAGCGCGGTGTCGGTGCGGGCGGTACAGGTGGCCCCGGGCGTGAGCACCACGGTCGACCTGGCGGAGAAGTCGGAGCGGCTGACCCGGCGCCACCGGCTCGCGGCGGCGGCCGGGGACGCCCTGCTGGTGCGGTGGTGGACCGACGGCGAGGCCGTCGTCGACGTGCTGGTCAAGGACGCGAGCGGCCGGGTGCTGGCCAGCTGCGGCCGCGGCGACGACCTGCCCGAGCTGACCGGCGAGGCGCAGGTCTACGTCGAGGTGCCGACCACCGGGCAGCTCGAGGTGGTGACGACGGCCGACGGGCCGGTCGACGAGACCCGGCTCGAGGTCCGCCGCGTCCCCGGACCCCCCTCCCCGGCCGTCCCGCCCCGGCCCCAGGCCCGCCTCGACGGACGCAGCCCGGCGAGCGACTTCGAGTACGTCGACGCGGGTGGCCGGGCCACCCGCCTCGGCGCCCTGCGGGGCCA
This sequence comes from uncultured Thermoanaerobaculia bacterium, assembly GCA_964438135.1. GTDB lineage: Bacteria > Acidobacteriota > Thermoanaerobaculia > Thermoanaerobaculales > Sulfomarinibacteraceae > CAYTJW01. The sequence goes on along the minus strand of CAYTJW010000452.1, from coordinate 1,775 downwards.
GGTGGTGGTGCTCGACTTCTGGGCCTCGTGGTGCGTCCCCTGCCGGCGCTCGCTGCCGGCCATGGAGCAGATCCACCAGCGCTTCCGCGACCGCGGCCTGGTGGTCCTGGGCGTCAACAGCGAGAGTCGCGACGTCATCGCCCGGGCGGAGCGCCGCTTCGGCCTCACCTTCCACACGGTCGAGGACCAGGGCGACGCGATCAGCTCGGAGTACGGCGTGGAGGGCATCCCCCACACGGTCGTCGTCGACCGCTCGGGCCGGGTCGCCGCCGACCTCGAGGGCCTGCAGGAGGACGACCTGCTGGCCCGGCTGGTCGAGCGCGAGCTCGCCGTTGCGGGCGGGTAGGCGGGGCGAGCGGCTGGCCCGAGGCGCGGCGACCCCTGATACGGATCCCGCCGAGTTGGTGTACGCTCGACACGTGTCCAAACCGATCCGCACCGTCCTCGTGGCCGGGGTCGACGGGGCCGTCGCCGAGCGGTTCGAGGCTGCCCTGCGGGGCGCCAACTTCGACGTCGACCACGTCCCCAACGCCCGCGCCGCCGTCGACCTCATCCGCATGATCGGCTTCGACGTGCTGGTGCTCGGCTACCCGCCGACGGGGCCGAGCATGGACGAGCTGATGGACCTGATCCGGGGGGCGTCGAGCCCCTGCCTGAAGTCGGCCGTGCTGCTCGTGGCGCCCGCGGGGCGGCTCGCCGAGGTCGAGGCGTACAGTCGCCGCGGCTGCACCAGGCTGGTGCCCGCCGACCTGGGGGACGCGGAGCTGCAGCACGAGGTCGGCGCCCTGCTGCGGGTGTCGCCGCGGCGGGCGGTGCGGGTGACGGTCCGGCTGCAGGTGCAGCTCGCCGACGGCCGCACCGAGCTGATGAGCCAGACCGAGAACGTCTCCGCCACGGGCTTCCTGGTGCGCACCACCCGCCCCCACCCGGTCGAGACGCCGGTCCGGTTCGAGCTCTACCTGCCGGCCGACCCGGCCCCGGTGTCGGGCCGGGGCGTCGTCGTCCGCCACGCCACCGACCGCGCCGACCGGGTGACCGGCCTGGGGGTCAAGTTCACCGCCTTCCTGCCCGGCAGCGACATCCGCCTGCAGGACTTCCTGGCGCGGCAGTAGAGGGGTCGGGGCGCCGACCCGCGGCGACGCGCCGGGCCACGCCCCGGGGCCGCCGGGCTCGAGACCGCCGGCGACGAGCGCCCCCGGCTCTCGACGCTCAGGTCGAGACCGCCACCGGCGACTCGGCGGCGCGGTCGTCCTCCGGCTGGCGCCCGGCAACCAGGCCGCAGGCGAGGCTCTCCCGGGTCTCGAACACCGCGCCCGGCCGCCGCCACCGGGTCGCGCCGCGGGTGGTTTGACCCCTCCCCCCGGCCCGGCTATGGTGCCGACCGTGATCCGCCTGCGCGCCGTGAGCCGCTCGTTCGCCGGGCGCGAGGTCCTGACCGCGGTCGACCTCGACGTCGCCGCCGGCGAGGTGGTGGCCGTGGTCGGCCCATCGGGCTGCGGCAAGACCACCCTCCTCAACGTCGTCGGCGGGCTCGACCGGGGCTTCCGCGGCACGGCCGAGGTCGCCGGCGCCGCCCTCGAGGGGCTCGGCGACGCGGCCCTGGCCGACTACCGCAGCCGCACGGTGGGGTTCGTCTTCCAGGCGCTGCACCTGCTCGACGACGCCAGCGCCCTCGACAACGTCGCCCTGCCGGCGTTGCTGGCGCGCGGGCCGGCGGCAGTCGGCGTGCGGCAGGCGCGGGCGCGCGCCGAGTCGCTGCTGGGGCGGGTCGGCCT
>CAYTJW010000451.1:0-5046 GCA_964438135.1 uncultured Thermoanaerobaculia bacterium | reverse complement strand
GCCTGAGCGATCAGGCCGAGGTGGGCCGCGGCCGGCAGCGACAGCGGCGGCTCGGGGAAGCGCTCGGCGAGGAAGGCGGCGACCGGGTGGGGCGGGGCCCGGTGGGGCGGCGGCAGGCGGGTGAGGACCGAGTAGGCCTCGACCAGGACGTGCGCCGGGACCCGGGGCCTGCGGGCCAGGGCGGCTGCCGCGCTGCCGTGCCCCTCGTGCCAGGTGGCGAAGGCCGCGACCACCACGCTGGTGTCGACGGCGATCAACGCCGGACCCGCTCCAGGGTGTCGCGGACGATGTCGTCGGTCAGGGGCGGCAGCTCGTCCTCGGGCACCGCGACACAGCCCCCGGGTCGCCGGACCAGGGCCATGGCCGTGGCCGTCGGCTCGATCTCGATCCGGCCGTCCCGCTCGCGGATCTCCACCACCCGGCCCCGGTCGAGGCCGAGGCGGTCCCGCAGCTCCTTCGGGATGACCACGCGCCCGGCGGCGTCGATGGCAGATCTCATGGGGCCATGATACCACTGGCGCGCGGCATCTCAGTGCCACCGTGGCGGCGGCCCAGGGCCGGCAGCTACGTCGCCAGCTTGCGGCTGGTCAGCGCCTCCAGGCCGCCGGCCTGGATCAGCTCCTGGGCGGCCGGGCCGAGCGGGGTCATGGCGTACTCGCGGCCGCGCCAGACGGCGACCGAGCGACGGTAGTCGACCAGGAGCGGGTCCGCGACCACGGTCTTGACCCCGGCCGCAACCTCGGCCGCGAGCGCCGCCCGGGCGGCCGCGTAGAGGTCCGGGCTCTCGAGGCAGATGAAGGCGTTGTTGAACGCGTTGCGGAGGTAGGTCTGGGAGAAGGAGGTGGCGATCACCAGCTGGATGCCGCGGAACTTGAGCGCCGTGGCCGCCTGCTCGCGCGACGAGCCGGTGCCGAAGTTGCGGCCGGAGACGATCACGTCGCCCGCCTGCGCGAGCCGCTGGAACTCGGGGTCGTAGTTGAGCATGGCGAAGGTCGCCATCTGCTCCGGCGTCAGGTCGTCGCGGTAGGTGACGTCCTTGCCGTAGATGCCGTCGGTGTTGAGGTTGTCGACCGGCAGCAGCAGCAGGCGCCCCTCGACCCGCTCCGGGAAGCCGGCCAGGATGGCGACCGCCTTGGGCTGGGGCCGCCAGCCGAGGTCCGAGTACCGCCGCTCGGGCCGGGAGGCGTCCACCTCGCCCGGGGCGGTGATGAAGCCGGCCGCGGCCGAGGCGGCCACCACCGCCGGGCTGGCGAGGTACGCCCTCGCGTCGCGCGAGCCCATGCGCCCCTTGAAGTTGCGGTTGGTGGCCGAGATCCCGACCTCGCCCGCCTCGAGCAGGCCGACGCCGAGGCCGATGCAGGCGCCGCAGCCCGGCAGCAGGGGCCGGGCGCCGGCGGCGAGGAGCTCCTGCCAGACGCCGAGCCGCTCCGCCTCGGCCTGGATCGAGGCCGAGGCCGCGGCCATCCACAGCTCGACCCCGTCGGCGACCTTCCTGCCGCGCAGGACCTCGGCCGCCTGGGCCAGGTCCTCGAGGCGCCCGTTGACGCACGACAGCAGGTAGGCCTTGTGGATCCTCACCCTCTCGGCGGCGATCTCGGCCACCGAGCGCATCGCGAAGACGGTGTCGGGGCCAGAGACGTGCGGCGACACCTGGCCCAGGTCGAGGGTGATCTCGGCGGCGTAGACGGCGTCCGGGTCGGGCGCCGGCGGGTCCGCCTCCCACCCCGCCACCATGGCCTCGGTCAGGCGGTCCGCGACCCCGGCCTCGGCCAGCGCCGCGGCCCGCTCGCGCAGGTAGGCGGCGGTGGTCGAGTCGAACGGGAACCACCCCACCAGCGCCCCCCACTCGGTGGTCATGTTGGCGATGGCCATGCGCTCCGAGATCGACAGCGTCGCCACCCCGGGGCCGTGGAGCTCGACCGCAGCGTTCAGGACCTCGTCCTGGTTGTACAGGCCGCACAGGGTGATGATCACGTCCTTGCCGGTCGCGCCCGGCCGCAGCCTCCCCTCGAGGGTCACCTTGACCGTCCGCGGCACCTGCCACCAGGTGGTGCCGGTGGCCCAGATCGCGGCCGCGTCGGTGCGCACCACCGGCGTGCCGACCGCGGCCAGGGCGCCGTACATGTTGGAGTGGGAGTCGGACGCCACCACCAGGGTGCCGGGGTGGACGAAGCCGTTCTCGATCATCAGCTGGTGGCCGATGCCGGCCCCGGCAGGGTGGAAGACGATCCCCTGCTCCCGGGCGAAGGCCTCGATCTTGGCGTACTTGGCGAGGTTCTCGGGGGTCTGGTTCTGGACGTCGTGGTCGAGGGCGAAGACCGGCTGGGCCGGGTCGGCCACCCGCGTCCCGCCGAGCCCCCTGAACTTGGGCAGGACCGCACCGGTGTTGTCGTGGGTCATGACGTGGAAGGGCCGGATCGACACCATGTCGCCGGCGCGCACCTCGTCGCCGGCGGCGAGGCCGACGGCGTGCTTCTGGACGATCTTCTCGGTGACGGTCTGCGGCATGGCGTCCTCCTGGTCGGGCGGTTCTCAGACGGGCAGGGCGCGGCGGCCGGGCGTCACCACCAGCTCGGCGGCGAGCTCGCGCGCGTCCTCGTACTGCTCGGCCCGGTCCACGGCCGAGCGGATGCGCTCGACGTCGCCGGGGATGGCGACGCCCTCGGCGAGGGCCCTCATCTTGGTCTCGATCTCGGCGTCGGTGAGCGGGTTGCGGTAGTCCCCCTTGGGGTAGTCGAGCTGCCGCTCGAAGGTGCGGCCGTCGGTGGTCGCGACGACCACCCGCACCCGCTGCAGGGCGGGGAAGACCGCCTCGATGGCGGGGTCGGCAATCACCCTCACCTTGGGCAGCTGGGCGCGGACCACCGGGTCCGCGATCCGCTCGGCGGTGAACTGGAGCGGGGTCACCCGGCGGTCGACCAGGGCCGCGGCCAGGCAGTAAGGCAGGGAGTGGTCGGCGGTCTCCTTGGTGTGCGGGTCGTACTTGGAGGGGTCGGCGAGGATGTCGGCCGCCCGGGCCAGGGAGTGGACGGTGACGGTCTCGACCTGGTCCGGGGCGAGGTCGTGGGTGGCGACGAGGTCGAGCAGGGCCGAGATCGGGGCGTGGGTCAGGGCCTCGGTGGGGAAGGCCTTCATGCCGCAGGAGAGGATTCGCCAGCCCTGGCCGAGGCCGTCGGTGAGGAGGTCCCAGCGCCACTCGGTGCGGAGCCCGTGGCCGAAGCCCTCCTTGCCGTCGAGGACGTGCTCGGGGCCGGTGTAGCCGCGCTGGGCGAGCAGGGCCGCGAGCACCCCGGACTGGGCGGCGAGGGGGTCGACGGTGTTCTTCATCATGGTCAGGCGGCCGGCGGTGACCGAGCCGGTGGTGCAGTGGCGGGAGGCGGAGATGCCGATGGCGTGCTGGATGCGGCCGGCGTCGAGGCCGAGCATGCGGCCGGCGGCGACCGGCGCCGCCACCGCGGTGAGCGTGGCGTGGTGCCAGCCGATCTCGCGGATGCCGGGGAAGGCGATCTCGCACAGCCGCTGCTCGACCTCGTAGGCGACGGCGATCCCGAGCAGCAGCTCGGCGCCGGTCGCGCCGGAGTGCTCGGCCGCGGCCAGGGCGGCCGGGATCAGGTCCGACGGGTGCGACGGGTCCTGCTTCCAGTAGATGTCGTTGTAGTCCATGACCCGGATCATCAGCGAGTTGAGCAGGGTCGCCGAGATCGGGTCCATGCGCTCGCCGTAGACCAGCACGGTCGAGTCGCCGGCGCCCGCGGTCTCGCGCAGCAGGCCGCGGACGATGGCGACGTCGTGCTGCAGCGCCCCGCCGAGGGCGCAGGCGACCGAGTCCATGAGGAAGCGCTTGGTGGCGCCGACGACCTCGGCGGGGAGGTCCTCGACGCGGGTGGCGGCGGCCCACTCGGCCAGGGTGCGGGTGCAGTGGATCATGGGCTCTCCGGTGCGCGGGACACGCCCGCGGGGGGAGATTGTAGCGGTGGGCCTCGCGCAGGTCGAGCCGTCAGCCATCAGCCTTCAGCTGTCAGCGATCAGCTCCCCCGCCCGTCCGGCGGTCCGGCTGACCGGCGCCGGGCGGAGGTGGCTCGGTCCCGGCCGGGGTCCGGGCCCGGCTCGCGCAGGGTGGGGGAGCTGACAGCTGATCGCTGACAGCTGATCGCTCAGCGCGCTGCCGCGCCAGGTCCAGCGGCAGTATCATTTCCCCCGGAGGCGGCGTGGAGCCCATTCGAACCGCGGCGGTGGTGGCGGTCGGCAGCGAGCTGCTGGGCGAGCGGGAGGTCGACACCAACTCCCTGCGGGTGGCGCGGGCGCTGGCGCGCCACGGCATCGTCTTGGTCGAGAAGCGGGTCGTGGCCGACGATGTCGAGGCGGTCGCCGCGGCCGTCTCCGACCTGCTCCGCCGCGCCGACCTGGTGGTGCTGACCGGTGGCCTCGGCCCGACCCTCGACGACGTCACCCGACAGGCGGTCGGCCTCGCCCTCGGCCGGGAGCTGTGCCACGACCCCGCAGTCGAGGGCTGGGTGCGGGAGCGCTACGCCTCCCTCGGCCGCGACATGCCCGGGATCTGCCGCGCCATGGCTCTGGTCGTGGAGGGCACCACGCCGCTGCGCAACCGTGCGGGCTCGGCCCCGGGCCTGCTGGCGGAGGTGGACGGCGGCCTGCTGGCCGCGCTCCCGGGCGTGTCGCACGAGCTGGAGGCGATGCTCGAGCACGACCTCGGGCCGGTGCTCGCGCGGCGCCAGCCGGGCGCCGTGCGGGTGAGCCGCACCCTGCTCCTGGGCGGGGTGGTGGAGTCCGTGGTGGAGGCTCGCATCGCGCCGCTGTGGGACCGCTTCGGCCGCGACCGGGTCACCATCCTCGCCTCGCCGGGGCTGGTCCGGCTGGAGCTGTCGGCGACCGGCGGCGCGGCCGAGGCCCGCGCGGCTCTCGACGAGATGGAGGCGGCGTTCCGCGCCGCCCTCGGCCCCGACCTGGCCGGGGTCGACGTCGACGGCCTCGGGCAGGTGGTGGTGGCGGGGCTCGCCGCGCGCGGCGCCACCGTGGCCACCGCCG
>CAYTJW010000450.1:0-5069 GCA_964438135.1 uncultured Thermoanaerobaculia bacterium | reverse complement strand
CACGGTAACGGGGCCCGGTCAACTTGTCCAGTCCTACTTGTGGGCCCCGGGCAGCGCTAGGCGCTGCACCTCCTCCCGCACGTGGCGAGGCACGTCGTGGGGGTTGCGCTCGATGCGGCGGAAGATCTCCTCGGTGATCGGGTAGTCGGTCTCCCTGTCCTTGCGCCAGACGAAGGCAGCGCACCAGGCGTCGGCCCAGAGGCGGGAGAAGAGGTAGCCCTCACCCTGGCTCATCTCCCGGTAGCGGCGTTCCTTCTCCAGCAGGCCCGCGGCGGTGTCGTCACCGGCGGCCTCGAGCTTCTGCAGCTCGGTCTGAAGGTCGCCGAGGCGCTCCCACGGCTGGCGCTCCGCGTAGTCGAAAAGGCGGGCCTGGCGGCTCTCGCGCTCCTCGCGGTTGACCTTCTTCCACTTCCGGCAGACCGCCTTGTCGTCCCCCTCGATCGGCTCGAAGGCGGCGTCGGGGATGCCCTCGGCCAGGAGGCGCGGGGTGGCGCCGAGCAGGGAGTTGCCGCACTTCAGGTGGTGGTCGAGGAACGACAGCGGCTTGCCGGGCTCGACCGCCTCCATCCACAGCGCCACCTTGGCCAGCTCCACCGCCATCGGGTTCAGGTCCACGCCGTACAGGCAGTGCCCGACCACGTCGCGGAGCGCGGCGCGGAGCGCCTCGGGCGACGGCTCGTCGTCGCCGGTGCGGGCCTGGGCCAGGCGGCGGGCGATGCGGTGGCCGGCGGCGATGAGGAAGTGGCCGGAGCCGCAGGCCGGGTCGCAGACCTTGAGGCCGAGGATGGCCTGCTCGGGGTTCGGCTTCGCCGCGGCCTCGTCGAGGACCGGGTCGAGGGCCGACTCGAGCAGGCACGTGATCAGGCTGGTCGGCGTGTAGTAGCTGCCGGTGGTCTTGCGCTCGTGGCCGGAGGCAGTGGACAGGGCAAAGGTGCCCGCGTCGAGGTCGAGGCGGGGGTGGAGCTCGAGCAGGGACTCGTAGACCGAGCCCAGCTCCTCGGCGCCGAGGTTCTTGAAGTCGGCCCGGCGCACGGCCGAGCCGGTCTGGACCAGGGCCAGGGCGCGCACCGCGGCGAGGAGGTCTGAGTTGGCGAGGTCGGCCCCGTCGAGGGCGGGCGAGGCCGCGGCGGAGAACAGGAAGCTGCCGAGGTAGGGCAGGCCGAGGGCCGGGCATCCGTCCTGCTGCCCCAGGCTGCGCAGGACCAGGCGGAGGGCGACCCAGAGGTCGGGGTGGCGCGTGCCGCGCCGGCGGCCGGCGAGTGAACGCAGTCGGGCGGTCGAGTAGTAGCGGGCGTAGGTGTCGCGGGCGCGTTCTGGGGCCCTCGGGTCGAGCAGCACGCCGCGGTCCTCGGCCACGCACAGGAACAGCAGGCGGTAGACCAGGCGCAGGAGCTGGCGGTAGTAGTCGTCGCGGGCCAGGCTGCCTGCGCGGAGGCGCTGGCGCAGCGCCGAGTTGCCGGGGTGGCGGAGGAAGCCGGCGCCGAGGGTCTCGATCGCGGCCTCGACCCCGCCGCGCAGGTCCTCGAGGGCGCGCACCCCCTGCTCCGAGGCGACCGCGGCCCACCGCTCGAGCCAGCACTCCTCGGGCCGGGCGGCCTCGACCCGGGTGCGGTGGCAGAGCAGCCAGAGCAGGGCGAAGTCAGCGTAGACCTCGCCGTCCATCATGGCCTCGAGGTCGAGCTCGACGAACGCCTGGCGGGTGAGGCTCAGGTTGTCGCGGAGGACGCGCAGCCGGAGGCCGTTGGAGACGAAGGCCCAGAGGTGGTCGTCGGAGCGGTTGAGGAAGTCCTGGACCAGGCCGTGCGGGCTGGTGCGGGCCGCGCCGGCCACGCCGGCGGTGCGGGTGTCGAGGGACAGGCCGGCGCCGACCAGGTGGATCGGGACCGAGCGCCAGACGTGGGAGATGGGGTAGCTGCGGCCATCGACCTCGAGGCCGGCGGCCGCGGGCAGCCGCTTGTAGCCCAGCTCGGCGAAGAGCTTGAGCAGCCAGCGGTCGCGGGTGAGGCCGGTGGCCGGGTCGTCGGGCCGGGCCGCCTGGGCCTGGGCGAGCGCGCCCCGGAACGACGCCCAGGCGCCGGTGAGACGGCCCCAGGAGCGGCTGATCGCCTCGTGCAGGCGGTCGTTCGGCTCGAGGTCGAAGTCGGCCGGGGTCAGGCCCGGCAGCTGCGGGTCTACCGCGGCCAGGCGCTGCAGCAGGTCGACCGGCAGGAGCGAGCCCTCGGTGCGGACGGTGGCGAAGGCGGTGGGGCGGGTCATGGGAGGGCCTCGAGGGGCGAGCGGCGAATGGCGAGCGGCGAGCGGGGGGAGGGCAGCGCGATTTCGACTCTTGGCTGCTCGCCGTTTGCCGTGCGGCGGTCAGCGGGGGCTTGAGCGCGGCCGGGTTGCCCGATTGGCCGAGGCAGGTGGTGCGAGAGCGGGTGCCCAGCAGGCGCGATGCGGGCCTGGAGGCCCGCGGTCCTCGGGGCGACGTTCGTGCCCACGAGGCTCAGCTCGTCGCTCGCGATTCGCTGCTCGCTACTCGCTGCTCGCTGTTCGCCGTTTGCCGTGCGGCGGTCAGCGGGGGCTTGAGCGCGCCCGAGACGTGCGATTCGGCGAGGCAGGTGGTGCGAGAGTGGGTGCCCAGCAGGCGCGATGCGGGCCTGGAGGCCCGCGGTCCTCGGGGCGACGTTCATGCCCACGAGGCTCTGCTCGCCGCTCGCGATCCGCTGCTCGCTGCTCGCCATGCTCACTCCACCACCGGCAGCAGCAGGTACAGCCCGAGCACGTCCGGCGGCAGGTTCGGCTCGACGCGGTGGCGAACGCTGCGGCGGCGGATGGCCTGGCGGACCCGCTCGTGGGACGAGAGCACGGCCTGGCCGCGGTCGCGGGCGAGGTCGCCGAGGCGGGGCGCCCAGGCGGCGTGGGCGGCCAGGACGCGGGCGAGGAAGTCCTGGGCCTCGGCCGGGGACACGTTCTGGTCCGGCGCGGCGGCGAGCAGGGCCTCGGCGCGCTCCTCGGGCAGCCACTCGGGCCGGTCGGGCGGGCCCTCGAAGGCGGCCAGGCAGGAGTCCTCGACCAGCAGCGGCGACTCGCCGGCCGGGGTGACGGTGACCAGGTGGAAGCGCAGGCGGAGCAGCAGCAGCGCGGTGCGCCGGCGAACGGCCCGGGTGCGGATCGCGCCGCAGCGGCGGGCGACGCCGTCCGCGTCCGGGTCGAGGGCGGTGTCGAGCACGTGCGTGGCCAGCCCCTCGACGTGGCGGTGGGTACGGCAGAGGTAGGTCACGCCGTCCCCGACCGGGAGGTCGAAGCCGACCCGGAGCCGGCCCGAGGCGCCCATGGCGTCGCGCACCGCAGTCGGCACCTCGCGCAGGTCGAGGTCGAGCACGCCGTCGCCGGACACCACGCCCCTGTGGGCGCGGAGCGCCTCGACGAAGAAGGCGCGGACCTCGGCCGCCGAGCCCGAGCCGGCTCGGGCCGCGGCCAGCTCGGCCTCGACCTCGTCGACCTTGAGGGCCTCCTGGGCGAAGACGGTGCGAGAGCGTCTCTCCCGCTCCGACGCCTGCTCCCAGGCACGCTCGATCTCCACCTCCTTAGGCCGGAAGAACTCCTCGAAGTCGGGCAGGAACTGCTCCACCTGGCCGCCCGCCTGCTCGCGCAGGAGGAGGCCGGCGAAGATCGCCTCGACCACGTCCGAGCTCTCCACCGGCACCGGCACCGACACGCCGAGCGAGGAGCGGATCTTCTTGTGCTTGCGGATCAGGATGTCGAGGACGATGCCGTCGATGGCGTTGTCGGCGCCGTACAGGGTGAGCACGCGGACCACCGGCGAGGGCTGGCCGAAGCGGTCGACCCGGCCCTCGCGCTGCTCGTGGCGGGTGGGGTTCCAGGACAGGTCGTAGTGGACCACGGCGGTGAAGTGCTGCTGCAGGTTGACGCCCTCGGACAGGCAGTCGGTGCAGACCAGCACGCGCCGCTCGGACTCGGCCAGGACGAGGACCCGGCGCTCCCGCTCCTCGGGCGCCAGGGTGCCGGTGACCGAGGCGACCTCGACCCCGCGCAGCTCGCGGCGGAGGTGGTCGGCGAGGTAATCCGAGGTGGCGATGAAGCGGCAGAACACGATCGGCCGGAAGCCGTCGGCGAGCAGCCGGCGCACCTCGGTGGTGGCGCGCTCGAGCTTGCGGTCCGCGGCCGGCGCGAGGGCCCTGGCCTCGCTGGCCAGCTCGACCATGCGGCGGCGGCGGGCGTCCGGGGTGGCGTCGTCGTCGAGCAGGGCGCCCGGGGCCACGTCCGAGCCCTCGGCGCTCTCGTCTTCGACGATGTCCAGGGTGCCGCGCCGGCCGAGCTCGTCGGCCTCGGCGTCGGAGCCGGCCTCGGCCAGGCCGGAGCGGCTGGTGAGGGTGGCCGCGGCCGCGGCCGGGCTCGAGCCGACCGCGCGCAGCAGGGCCACGGCCGACCACCAGTGGATGCGCTGGCTGAAGCGGTCCTTGCCTTCGGCGTCGCGGACCGTGGCCCGGGCCAGCTCCACCGCCTTGCGGAACAGGGCGGCGTACTCGGGCGAGAGCTTGTAGGTGGCCTCGGCCTCCTCGCGGGCCGGGAAGCTGGTGTCGGCTCCGAGGTATCGCTTGATGTCGCCGCGGCGGCGCTGGACGAAGTGGGCGGCGAGGCGGCGGCGGTGGGGCCGGGCGGCCTCGCCGGTGAGGTCGTCCGGGAGGTCGGCGAAGTCCGGCCGGAGCAGGGCGAGCAGGCTGCGGAACGCCTCCTCCTTGCCGCTGTGCGGGGTGGCCGTGACCAGGACCAGGTGGCGATCCGGGTCCTGGGCCAGCTTCGCCACCAGGTCGTGGCGCTGGTGGCGACCGCGGCCGCCGTCCGATGAGCTCGAGCAGGTGTGGGCCTCGTCGACCACCACCAACTCCGGGCAGGCGCGCAGGAAGTCGTGGCGGCGGCGGTCGGACTTGATGAAGTCGAGGGAGACGACGACGTGGGGGTGGACGTCGAACAGGGACTGGCCGAGGCCGCAGCGGCGCTCGAGGCGGGTGGCGGTGCCGGGCAGGACCAGCTCGGCCTCGACGTGGAACTTGTCGGCCAGCTCC
>CAYTJW010000449.1:0-5071 GCA_964438135.1 uncultured Thermoanaerobaculia bacterium | reverse complement strand
GCGGTCGGCGACGGGTGAGGCGACGGCACCGGCGGCGCGGGCGGGGCGGGCGGGGCGCCGTCGCCCTGGCGCGCGGCCCGCACCGACAGCCCGAGGCCGACCAGAGCGGTCAGCAGCAGCGCTCCCCGGCGGACCGACCGGCGCCACCCCACCCGTCCCTTCTACCACTGCCCTCGAGCGGGGTGAAGAGCGGGGCCCGTTCGGGGTGGTGGATAATGGCGGCTGCCGGGCCGGCGGCGGGCCGCTCCGGCCGGCCTTGGAGGACACATGGGGGAGTCACACAGCAGGGTCCTGATCCTCGGGTCCGGGCCCGCCGGCCTCACCGCCGCCCTCTACACCGCCCGCGCCAACCTGGCGCCGCTGGTGGTGGAGGGCCTGCAGCCCGGCGGGCAGCTGACCATCACCACCGAGGTGGAGAACTTCCCCGGCTTCCCGGACGGGATCCAGGGGCCGGAGCTGATGGAGCGGATGAGGGCGCAGGCCGAGCGCTTCGGCACCCGCTTCCGGCTCGACGAGGTCAGCCGGCTCGACCTCGCGGCGCGGCCGTTCGCGGTCGTCACCGGGGCCGGCGAGCGGCTCACCGGCGACGCCCTCATCCTCGCCTCGGGCGCCTCGGCGCGGCTGCTCGGGCTCGAGTCGGAGAGCCGGCTGATGGGCCACGGCGTGTCCGCCTGCGCCACCTGCGACGGCTTCTTCTTCCGCGGCCGCGAGGTGGTGGTGGTGGGCGGCGGCGACACGGCCCTCGAGGAGGCGCTCTTCCTCACCCGCTTCGCGACCAGGGTGACGGTCGTCCACCGCCGGGACCAGCTGCGCGCGTCCCGCATCATGCAGCAGCGGGCGTTCGCCAACCCCAACGTCGCCTTCATCTGGAACGCCGTGGTGACGGAGGTCCTGGGCACGGTCGAAGGGGGAGTGAGCGGCGTTCGGCTGCGCGACGTGACGACCGGCGAGGAGCGGGTCCACCCCACCGCGGGGGTGTTCGTCGCCATCGGCCACCGCCCCAACACCGCCATGGTTGCCGGCCAGCTCGACCTGGACGAGGTCGGCTACGTCCGCACCGAACCTGGCACCGCCCGCACCTCGGTCGAGGGCGTGTGGGCCTGCGGCGACGTCCAGGACGCCCACTACCGGCAGGCGGTGACCGCGGCCGGGTCGGGCTGCATGGCCGCCATCGACGCCGAGCGCTGGCTCGGAGCCCAGGGCCTGGCGTGAGGGCCGGAATGCCCGCACCGACGGCCCGGTTTGAGGTCAGGGGAGGCCGCATGATCACCTTCACCCCCGCTGCCGCCGACAAGGTCCGCGAGTTCGCCGCCGCCATGCCGGAGGCCGCCGGTCGGTCGCTGCGCCTCGCCATTCGCGGCGTCGGCTGCTCCGGCTTCGACTACGGCTTCGCCTTCGACCAGCGCCGCGACGACGACCTCCTGGTCGCGACCGAGGGGCTGGAGGTGCTGGTCGACCCCGCCAGCGCCCCCCACCTCGAGGGGGCGACGGTCGACTTCGTCGACGACCACCGCGGCTCCGGATTCGTGGTCTCCAACCCCAACTCGGTCGAGGGCTCCGGCTGCGGCGCCGGCGGCTGCTGCGGGTGCGGCTGATGAGCGCCCCGGCCCCGTCCCGCCGCGAGGTGGTGCGCCTCGGCCACCCGGTCCTGCGCCGCCACGCCGAGGAGGTCCCCGAGAGCTGGTTCGACAGCGGCCAGCTGCACCAGCTCGCCGTCGACCTGGTCCACACCATGCACGCCGCCCAGGGGGTCGGCCTCGCCGCGCCGCAGGTCGCCGAGCCCCTGCGCCTGTTCGCCTACTGGCTGCCGGGATCGGACGAGGCGCCGGGTCTCGACCCGGTGGTCCTGGTCAACCCCGAGCTCCGGGCCATCGGCGACGAGGTCGAGGAGGGCTGGGAAGGGTGCCTGTCGGTGCCCGGCCTGCGGGGTCTGGTGCCGCGCTTCCAGAGGGTCAAGGTCAAGGCCCGCACGCCGGTCGGCGAGGCGATCTCGTTCACCGCCGACGGCTTCCACGCCCGGGTCATACAGCACGAGGCCGACCACCTCGACGGGGTGGTCTACCTCGACCGCATGATCTCCCCCGCCTCCCTGGCCTTCGAGCCGGAGTGGGAGAGGTACGTCCTGAAGCTCGAGCAGGACGGGGCCGAGACCGAGTAGAGACGGGCGGGCAGCGGCCAGCCGTCAGCTCCCCCGCCCGCCCGTGAGGCGGCGCGGGCCGTTGGTGCCACGGGCCGCCTCGGGCCCGCCCGGTGGACGGGCCGCTCGACGGTCGGGGCCGGACCCCGCTACCATCGGCCGGTGAGCCTTGCCGCCACCCCCCTCCGTCTGCGCGTCGCTCTCGCCCTGGCCCTGGCCGCCGCAGCGGCGGTCCCCTACGCCGCCACCGTCGGCTACCCGTTCGTCAGCTTCGACGACCCCGTGCTGGTCTACGCCAACTCCACCGTCCGCCAGGGTCTGACCTGGGACGGGCTGCGCTGGGCGTTCGGCCTCGCGCCCAAGGCGCAGACCTACTGGCACCCCCTCACCTGGCTGTCGCACATGCTCGACTGCCAGCTGTTCGGCCTGGCCGCGGGCTGGCACCACCTCGGCAACGTCCTCCTCCACGCCGCCAACGTGGTCGGCCTGTTCCTGCTCCTGACGAGCCTCACCGGCGCCCCCTGGCGCAGCGCGCTGGTGGCGGCGCTGCTCGCGGTCCACCCCGTCAACGTCGAGTCCGTCGCCTGGGTGGCGGGACGCAAGAACCTGCTCTCCACGTCGTTCTGGCTGTTGACCGTGGCCAGCCACGCCAGCTGGGCCCGCCGGCCGTCGACCGGCCGCTACCTCCGCACCGCGGCGTTCCTCGCCCTCGGCCTCGCCGCCAAGCCGATGCTGGTCACCCTGCCGGCGATCCTGCTCCTGCTCGACTGGTGGCCGCTCGACCGCCTCGCCGCCGCCCCGGCCGGGTCGACCCGCCGGGAACGGGCCGCCGCCTGGCTGCGCCTGGCCGCCGAGAAGCTGCCCCTGTTCGTCCTCGCGGCTCTCGCCTACACCCTGTCGGCCCGCACCCTGGCCTCGGGCGCCAACATCGTCCACCTGACCGACCCCGGGCTCGGCCTGCGGCTCGCCAACGCCCTGGTCTCGGTCTTCCGCTACCTCGGCACGCTCGTCCTGCCCACCGACCTGATCCCCTTCTACCCATATCCGGCCGCCATCCCCGCCGGGCGGGTCGCGGCCGCGGCCGTCGGCCTGGTGGCCCTGTCGGCGCTGGCCCTGCGGTCGCGGCGGCCGTGGTCGGTCGTCGGCTGGCTGTGGTTTCTCGTCACCCTCGCCCCGGTCTCGGGCCTGGCCCAGACCGGCCTCTGGCCGGCCCTGGCCGACCGCTGGGCCTACGTGCCGCAGATCGGGGCCTTCCTGGTCGCCGCCTGGGCCGCCGCCGAGCTGGTGGAGCGGGCGGCGGTCGGCCGCGCGGGTCGCGCCGTGGTCGCGGGGGCGGTGCTCCTCGCCCTGGCGGGCGCGACCGTGCTGCAGGTCGGGCGCTGGCGCTCGAACGCCGAGCTGTTCGGCCACACCCTGGCCGTCGACCCCGACAACTACCTCGGCCTGACCCACCTGGCGGCGGTCGAGCTGGAGCTCGGGCAGCCCGCCCGCGCGCGACCTCTGCTCGAGCGGGCGACTCGCGTCAACCCGGCCAGCGCCTCCGCCCACGGCGCCCTCGGGGTCGCTCTCGCCCGGCTCGGCGAGCTTCCCGCCGCGCGCCGCCACCTCGAGCAGGCGCTGGCCCTCGAGCGGTCCGCGACCACCCTCGCCAGCCTCGGCGCGGTGGTCGGCGGCCAGGGCGACCGCGAGCTCGCCGTGCGGCTCCTCCAGGCGGCGGTCGAGCTCGAGCCGGACGACGCGCGCTGGCGCAACGGCCTCGGCATCGCCCTGGCCGAGGCCGGCCGCCCGGAGGAGGCGCTGGCCGTGCTCGAGGTCGCCCTCCGCCTCGACCCCGCCAACCCCGACGTCCGCCACAACCTCGAGCGCTGCCGCCGGGTGGCCGCCGAGCGGGTCCCTGCCCCGGCGGCTGCCCTCTCACCGGCAGCGCCGCCTTCCTCGTTTTCGCCGCTCCTTTCGCCCCCTCGATGAGACCAGCTGCCGGCTCTCCAACCGGAGCTGAGAGCCGCCAGCTGTGAGCTGATCGCCCGCCGCTTGCCACCCGTGCGATAATCGGAGGTTGGACGGAGGCCCCGCACATGGCAGACCTGTCGCCGCTCGACGTCCTGGCCACGACCTTCCCCCGCGCTCTCCGCGGCTACTCCCCGGCCGCCGTGCACGAGCTCATGGCTCAGGTCGCCGCGACGCTGGAGGCGTCGGCGCGGGAGCGGGGCGACCTGCGCCAGCAGCTCCACCGCCTGGAGCAGGAGGTGGCCTCCTACCGGCAGCGCGAGCACGCCCTGCAGGAGGCGCTGGTGACCGCCCAGCGCACCGCCGAGCGCACCCTGGCCGAGGCCCAGGCCGAGGGGCAGCGGATCGTCGAGGAGGGCCAGCAGCTCGCCGACCGCCTGGTGGAGGAGGCCCACCACCGGGCGCAGAACATCGAGGCCCTCATCGCCGGCCTGCGCAACCGACGGCGGGAGGCGCGCGCCGACCTCCTCCGCCTGCTCGAGGTGGTGGAGGGGGTGATCCAGGACGACCAGCAGCTCGAGCGGACCGAGCCCACCGCCGCCCAGCTGACCCTCCTCCACCGCCGCCGGGGAGGCTCCGGCGAGGGACAGCGGTAGCGAGCGGAGGAGAGGGCTCCCGGCGACCAGCGGGCAGCGGCCCGCTCCCCCACTCACCCGGCCGGGCTCGCCTCGGCGGCGCCGGCGCGGCGCGGCCCGGAGGTTCGGAGCAGGCGGTGCACGGCGGCGGCCACGTCGGCCACCGCCAGGCCCTCGAGGCAGTCACGGTGGCCGAGCGGGCAGCGCGGCTCGAGGCACGGGGCACAGCGCAGGCGCCGGCTCACCACCTCCAGCCGCCCGCCGCGCGGCGCTGTCCGCGCCGGGTCGGTCGGACCGAACAGGCCCACCACCGGGGTCCCCACCAACGCCGCCAGGTGGGCCGGCCCGGAGT
>CAYTJW010000448.1:0-5071 GCA_964438135.1 uncultured Thermoanaerobaculia bacterium | reverse complement strand
CCAAGGCCCGCTCGACCGGGATGTGGACCGTTCCCCGCGCCAGGTCGACCCAGCCGTAGCTCTGGAGCCGCTCCTGCTGCTCGGCACGCAGGCGCGCCAGTGCCTCGTCCGGGCGGGTCGCCAGCTCGCGCCCGATCCTCGCCCTCTGCCGGCTGTCGAGCAGCGCCTGCAGGGAGACGACCGCCACCAGCGCCAGCGCCGCGCCGAGCAGGCCGAGGACCATCGTCAGCGGCAGGTTGGGCTCGTCGGACCGCATCAGGCTCCGCTCTCCTCTCAGCCGCCGGGGCCCGCCACCGACTCGGGGAGGCGGGGGTCACGCTCCGGCAGCAGCGCGTGGCGGCGCAGCCCCTCGCCCAGGCCCGCCAGGAGCAGCCCGCCGACGCCGAGCAGGCACAGCGCGTCGACCGCGCCGACCCGCAGGCTCGGGCTGAGCTCGGGGCCGACCAGCCACATCAGGTCCAGCCAGTGCATCAGCAGCACCCAGGCTCCGGCCGCGGCCAGCAGCCGCGGTCGCCGCTTCAGGTAGCGCGGCAGCAGGGCCAGGAAGGGCAGCAGGAAGTGGCCGAGGACGAGGGCGAGGCCCAGCCACTGCCAGCCGCCGCTCTGGCGCTCGAGGTACCAGCCGGTCTCCTCGGGCAGGCTGGCGTACCAGATCAGCATGTACTGGGAGAAGGCGATGTAGGCCCAGAAGACGACGAAGGCGAACAGCAGCTTGCCGAGGTCGTGGTAGTGCTCGACCGAGATCGAGCTCGCGAGGCGGCCCCGCGCCTGCAGCCAGGAGGCCAGGATCGGCAGGGCGGCGCAGCAGCTGACCACGCTGCCGGCGAAGACGTAGACCCCGAACATCGTGCTGAACCAGTGCGGGTCGAGGGACATCAGCAGGTCGAAGGCGGCGAAGTTGACGGTCACCGCGAACAGCACCATGCCCGGCGCCGACAGCCGCTCCATCCGCCGGGTGAGGCCCGGGTCGCCGCTCGCGTCCTGGGCGGTGGAGGAGCGGTGCAGCGCGACCGCCAGCGCGACCCAGACCGCGAAGTAGAACGCCAGCCGGGCGACGAAGAAGGTGGGGTTCAGCCAGCCGCTCTTGGCCGCCAGGATCGGGTCGGCGGCGACCGCGTCGGCGTGGCTCCAGTGGTAGAGGTGGTGCATCCCCACCACCACCGGCACCGCCAGCACGGCCATCAGGACCAGGTTCGAAGCCAGCCCCTCGGCCAGCCGCCGCACCGCCACGCTCCAGCCGGCGCGGGTGAGGTGCTGCAGCAGGACGAAGAACAGGGCCCCCAGGGACAGGGTGAGGCCGAAGCAGAAGGCGACCAGGTAACCGGCGAGGAAGCGGCCCGCGCCCTGGCCCGTGGCCACGGCCAGGGCGAGCGCGGCGCCGAGGCCGACCACGCCGAGGGCGACCCCGCACAACCGCAGGCGGGGCGCCAGGTCGCCGAGGCGCCGGTCGTCGGAGAGGAGGTCGAGGTGACGCATGCTGCCCGACCCCTAGCGGAGGTTGGCGCGGACGTCCGCCGGGACGTCGGCCAGGGTCGCGTTCTGGCTCCGCTCGAGGGCCCGCAGGTAGGCGACCACGGCCCAGCGGTCGCCCACCGGGACCTGGCCCGCGTAGGCCGGCATGGTGCGGATGCCGTTGCCGATGGTGTCGAACAGCTGACCGTCCTCGCGGCCGCGGACCGCCTCGGTGTGGAACGACGAGGGTGGCGTCCAGGTGCCCTCGGCGAGCGCCTCGGCGCGCCTCGCCACCGGCCCGTCCCCGGCGCCGGCCAGGCCGTGGCAGGGGGCGCAGAACACGTCGTGGCGCTCGCGGCCCCGCGCCAGCAGGGGGGCGTCGACCGGCAGCGGGATCGAGGTCACCCACGCCCCGCCGACCTGGCCGCGCTCGACCGCGTCGACGGCGCGCAGCTCGCCCACCGCCACCGTGCCCTCCACCGGCGGGCGCATGGCGCGGCCGTCCGGGAACAGCTCGCTGCCCTCCTGGGCGCCGGCCGAAGCCTGCTGGTCCATGTCCGCCACCAGGTGCAGGCGGGGTCGGGTGGAGGTGGAGCTGCGGGCGCGGGCGATCAGCACCAGCGGCAGCCACGACAGCACCACCAGGGTGACCAGGGCGTAGAGCAGCCAGCGCGGCACGCTCACTCCGCCACCTCCTCGACCCGCGCGCCGCCCAGCCCCTCGAGGAACGCGCGGGTGCGGACCCGGTCGAAGCGGGGGTCCGAGGCCTCGACGCTGATGAAGAAGCCGTCGTCGGTGGCGCGGCGGAAGCGGGCGCTCCGGAACAGCGGGTGGTAGAGCTGCGGCAGCCCGTTGAGGACCAGCATGCCGGCGATGGCGGTCAGCGCCGCCAGCAGGATGGTGGTCTCGAACGCGACCGGGATGGCCGCGGGCAGCCCGAACAGCGGCTTGCCGCTGATCCGGAACGGGTACTCGAAGGCGTTCGTGTACCACTGCAGGGCGAGGCCGCCGAGAGTGCCGGCCGCGCCAGCCGCGGCCACCATGTACGGCAGGATGGTGCGGCGGATGCCCATGGCGCCGTCCAGGCCGTGCACCGGGTAGGGGCTGTGGGCGTCCCAGCGGGTGTAGCCCTCGTCCCGGACCCTGGCCGCGGCCTCGAGCAGGTCGTCGGCCGACTCGAGCTCGAGCAGGTACCCGTGGAGCTCGCGGGCGGGGCTGGCGGCGGGCGCGCTCATGGCCGCACCCCCCCGTGCCGCTCCTGGTCGTGGCGGGCCATCTCCATCACCCCCTTGACCTCGGCCATGGCGACGATGGGCGCGAAGCGGATGAAGAGCAGGAAGAGGGTGAAGAACAGGCCGAAGCTGCCGACGAAGGTGGCGACGTCCACCAGGGTGGGCGTGAAGTAGCCCCAGCTCGAGGGCAGGAAGTCGCGGGACAGCGAGGTGACGATGATGACGAAGCGCTCGAACCACATGCCGACGTTGACCAGGACCGAGGCCACCCACAGCAGCCCCAGGTTGGCGCGCAGCCTCTTGAACCAGAACAGCTGCGGCACCAGGACGTTGCAGGTGACCATGGTCCAGTAGGCCCAGGCGTAGGGGCCGAAGGCGCGGTTCAGGAAGGTGAAGCCCTCGACGGCGGAGCCGCTGTACCAGGCGATGAAGAACTCGGTGCCGTAGGCGGTGCCGACCATCAGGCCGGTGGCCAGGATCACCTTGGCCATGTTGTCGAGGTGGCGGAGGGTGATGACCCGCTCGAGCCGGTAGATGCGGCGGGTGGGGATGACCAGGGTCACCACCATGGCGAAGCCGGAGAAGATCGCCCCGGCCACGAAGTAGGGCGGGAAGATGGTGGCGTGCCAGCCGGGGATGATCGACACCGCGAAGTCGAAGCTGACCACCGAGTGGACCGACAGCACCAGCGGCGTGGCCAGGGCGGCGAGCAGCAGGTAGGCGACCTCGAACCGGTGCCAGTGCCGGTTGGAGCCGCGCCAGCCGAGGGCGAGCAGGCCGTAGACTACCTGCCGGACGGTGCCGCGGGCCCGGTCGCGGAGGGTGGCGAGGTCGGGGATCATGCCCATGTACCAGAACAGGGCCGACACCGTGGCGTAGGTCGAGACCGCGAAAACGTCCCACAGCAGCGGGCTGCGGAAGTTCGGCCACATCGCCATCTGGTTGGGGAGCGGGAAGAGCCAGTAGTCGAACCACACCCGGCCGGTGTGGATGGCTGGGAAGATGCCGGCGCACGCCACCGCGAAGATGGTCATGGCCTCGGCGAAGCGGTTGATGGAGGTCCGCCAGCGCTGCCGCAGCAGGAACAGGATGGCCGAGATCAGGGTGCCGGCGTGGCCGATGCCGACCCAGAACACGAAGTTGGTGATGTCCCACGCCCACCCCACCGGCACGTTCAGGCCCCACACCCCGGTGCCGCGGGCGAGGAGGTACGCGACCATGAGCCCGAGCAGGCCGGTCACCGACACGGAGGCGCCGAAGGCCAGCCACCACGCCCGCGGCGTGCGGGGCTGCTCGGCGATGCGGCACACCGTCTCGGTGACCCCGGCCAGGTCGGTGCCGCCGAGGACGAGCGGCGCCCGCCGGGTGGGGTCATCCCCGGTGTTGTCGGCCAGCTCGGCGCGGTCGACGACGGCTGCGCTCATGGCTCCCCCGCCCCCTCGTCGAGCGGGTTGCGGACCCGGGCCAGGTACAGCGTGCGCGGCCGCACGTTGAGCTCGGCCAGCATGGCGTAGGCGCGGTGGCCCTCGAGCGCCCGGGCGACGGCGCTCGACGGGTCCCTCAGGTTGCCGAAGGTGATGGCCCGGCTCGGGCAGGTCTGGGCGCAGGCCGGCACCACCTCGCCGTCTCGCATCGGCCGGCGCTCGTTGCGCGCGACGATGCGCGCCGCCTCGATCCGTTGCACGCAGTAGGTGCACTTCTCCATCACGCCGCGGCTGCGAACGGTCACCTCGGGGTTGAGCTGCAGGGCGGTCACCGCCTCCAGCTCCCGGCGGTAGTCGAGGAAGTTGAAGCGGCGGACCTTGTACGGGCAGTTGTTGGAGCAGTAGCGGGTGCCGACGCAGCGGTTGTAGGCCATGGCGTTGAGGCCGTCGCGCGTGTGCTGGGTGGCGGCCACCGGGCAGACCTGCTCGCAGGGGGCGTTCTCGCAGTGGAAGCAGGCCACCGGCTGGAACACCACCTCGGCCTGGTCGACCTCCTCCGGCCGCACGCCGGCCGGGGTGCGGAAGTAGCGGTCGACCCGGATCCACTGCATCTCGCGCTGCCGGAGCACCTGCTCCCGGCCGACCACCGGCACGTTGTTCTCGGCCTGGCAGGCGACGACGCAGGCGTTGCAGCCGGTGCAGGCGTTGAGGTCGACCACCATCGCCCACTGCTCGCCCTCCGCCGCCTGCTCCTTCCAGAGCATGGTGAGCGGCGGGTGGTGGCCCTGGTGGCGGACGACCTCGGGGTCGGCCGCGAGCTCCGCGCGGGTGGCCTCGCGCACCAGCGCGCCGACCCGCCGGTTGCGCTCGCGGTAGCCGAGCGGGTCGACCGCGTGGTGGTCCTGGGTGGTGGCGAGACGGTAGCGCCGGCCGGTCCGGCGCAGGCTCGCGGCAGCGGCGTGC
>CAYTJW010000447.1:0-5072 GCA_964438135.1 uncultured Thermoanaerobaculia bacterium | reverse complement strand
CCGCAACCCTTCGAGCCTCTCTACGTGGAGGGCCCGCCGATCCACCGCCGGCGGGGCGAGGGTCCGTGACCCGCACCATCGTCCGGATGCCCTGCCCGAGCGACGCACGGGCCCTGGCGGCGGCAGAGCAGGTCTGCTTCCGGGACCCGTGGCCGGGGCAGCTGATCGCGTCCGAGCTGCTGGCGCCGGGGCGGTTCCACCGCGTCGTCGTCGACCCGGCCGAGCGGCTCGTCGCCTACCTGCTCTCCGCCTGGCAGTACCTCGACCTGCACGTGCTCAAGGTCGCCACCCTGCCGGAGTTCCGTCGCCAGGGCCTGGCCCGCCACCTCATGGAGCTGGCCGAGAGGCACGCCGACGAGATGGCCGGGGAGACCGTCACCCTCGAGGTGCGCGTCTCCAACCTGGCGGCGGCCCGACTGTACGAGTCGATGGGCTTCGCGTGCGTCGGGCGCCGACCCGCCTACTACCTGGACGGCGAGGACGCCCTGGTGATGACCAAGCGCATGACCACCTGACCGCTTCCCGGTCGCGTCTCTCAGCCCATTCCCGTACCCGTACCCCTACCCGCTGCTGCCGGCAGGGGAGGAGCCGTCAGCTGGACGCGCCGCTCACCCCGGGCCGAGCATGGCCTCCGGCCGCACCCGGGCGTCGAACTCGTCGCCGGTGAGGAGGCCGAGGGCGACGACCGCCTCGCGCAGGGTGGTCCCCTCGGCGTGCGCCCTGGCCGCGGCGCGAGCGGCCTGGTCGTAGCCGATGACCGGGTTGAGGGCCGTGACCAGCATCAGGCTGCGGCTCAGGTGGTCGGCGATGCGCGCCCGGTTCGGCTCGAGGCCCGCCACGCAGTTGGCCGCGAAGCTGGCGCAGGCGTCGCCGAGGAGCCGGGTCGACTGCAGCAGGTTGTGGATGATGACCGGCTTGAAGACGTTGAGCTGGAGGTGGCCGGAGGCGCCGGCGATGCCGATGGCGACGTCGTTGCCCATGACCTGGGCGCAGACCTGGGTCAGGGCCTCGGCCTGGGTCGGGTTGACCTTCCCCGGCATGATCGAGCTGCCGGGCTCGTTCGCCGGCAGGACCAGCTCGCCGAGCCCGCAGCGCGGGCCGGAGGCGAGCAGGCGGACGTCGTTGGCGATCTTCATCAGGCCCGCGGCCAGGGCCCGCAGGGCGCCGCTGGCGTGGACCAGGGCGTCGTGCGCCGCCAGCGCCTCGAAGCGG
Organism: uncultured Thermoanaerobaculia bacterium; assembly: GCA_964438135.1. Lineage (GTDB taxonomy): Bacteria > Acidobacteriota > Thermoanaerobaculia > Thermoanaerobaculales > Sulfomarinibacteraceae > CAYTJW01. The sequence goes on along the minus strand of CAYTJW010000447.1, from coordinate 3,860 downwards.
TCGGGCGCGGGCACGAACGGCAGGCCGGTGGCGGCGGCGATCTCGGCCACCGCCAGCCGGGCGAAGTCGGGGTGGGCGTTGAGGCCGGTGCCGACGGCGGTGCCGCCGAGGGCGAGCTCGAGCAGGCCGGGCAGGGCCTGGGCCACGCGCTCGCGGCCGTGGCGGACCTGGCTGGCCCAGGCCGAGACCTCCTGGCCGAGGGTGAGCGGCACCGCGTCCATGAGGTGGGTGCGGCCGATCTTGACCACGTCGCCGAGCTCGCCCGCCTTGGCTCCCAGGGCGTCGGCCAGGCCGTCCACGGCCGGCAGGAGGTGGCGCGTGACCCGCTCGGCCGCGGCCACGTGCATGGCGGTGGGGAAGACGTCGTTGGAGGACTGGGAGCGGTTGACGTGGTCGTTGGGGTGGACCGGGCGCTTCGAGCCGAGCTCGCCGCCCGCCAGCTCGATGGCGCGGTTGGCGATCACCTCGTTGACGTTCATGTTGGTCTGGGTGCCGCTGCCGGTCTGCCAGACCAGGAGCGGGAAGTGGTCGTCGAGCCGGCCGGCCGCCACCTCGTCGGCGGCCCGCTCGACCAGCGCCGCCAGGTCCGGTTCGAGCAGGCCGAGGGCGGCGTTGGCGCGGGCGGCGGCCTTCTTGACCAGCCCGAGGGCCCGGGTCACCTCCCGCGGCATGCGCTCGGTGCCGATCTGGAACAGTGCCAGGCTGCGGGCGGTCTGCGCCCCCCAGTAGCGGTCCGCCGGGACCTCGACCGTGCCCATGGTGTCGCGCTCGACCCTGGTCGACGCCATCGCCGCACCTCCGGCTGGGGAAACCGCGGGCACCGGCCTGGTCGTTCCCGCCGGCGAGGGCTCGGGCGTCGGGGGCCAGGGCCCTCCCGACCGCGCCGGGCCGCCCGTCTCCCTCCCGGCCGCTCCCCGACCTCTGGCCACTGGGCCCTAACCCACAATCCCTCAGTTCCTTGTGCTCGTTCCAGAAGGTGCGCTATGATGGGGCCATGAGACGTCTCGGAGAGCTCCTCCTGGAGAAGGGTGCGATCGCCATCGCCGAGCTGCACACCGCCCTCGAGGCGTGTCACCGCACCGGCGGGCGGCTCGGCACCCAGCTGCTGCGCTTCGGGTTCGTCGAGGAGAAGGCGCTGCTCGAAGCGCTGGCCGAGCAGTTCGGCGTGCCCTTCGTGCCCGAGTCGGTGCTGGTGCGGGCCTCGCCGGTGGTGCTGAGGTGCCTGCCCGCCGAGGCGCTGCGACGCCTCCAGGCGGTGCCGTTCGACCGGGCCGGCAACCGGCTCCAGGTCGCCTTCATCAACCCTCGCGAGCCGGGGGCGATGGAGGAGCTGGCCACCCTCACCGACCTGGTGCTCGAGCCCTTCGTCGCCACCGAGGCGGCGGTGCTGCGGGTGTTGGGCGAGCTCGAGGAGGCGGTGGTGGAGCGCATGCCCGCCTTCGAGCAGGAGGGGCGGGCGGCGGGCGAGTGGTGGGATCAGTTGTGGCGGCCGGGGCGGGTCGGCCCGCGCGACCTGGTGCTGCGCCGCAACGGCGCTCGGCCGCGCGGCGGGCGGCGGGTGCTCCTCGCGACCTACCCGGAGCTGGTGCCGGTCGCCGGCACGACCACGACCGAGGCCGAGCTGCTGGACGAGGGGACCTTCATCGAGCGGCTCAGGGAGGTCAGCCACCGGGACGAGATCGGCGACCTCCTGCTCCGCTACGCGTCGCGCTACCTCAACCGCCTGTGCCTGTTCGCGATCCACCGCGGCAAGGCGGTCGGCTGGATGGCCAGGGGGCAGGCCGTGGTGGTCGACGACGTGCAGTCGACCGAGGTGTCCCTGGACGCGCCGAGCGTGTTCCGCCAGGTGGTCGACAGCGGGGCCGCCTACATCGGGCCGATTCCCCCCGGCAACGAGGTGCTGCACCGGCTGCTGTCCGACACGCCGCCGGCGGAGGTGGTGGTGATCCCGTTGCAGGTCAAGGACCGGACGGTGGCCGTCCTGGTGGGGGACAACCCGGGCGAGACGGCGCTCGCCGTGCCCCTGAGCGAGCTGCAGGTCATCGCCGGCCGGGCCGGCATCGCTTTCGAGATCCTGATCCTGAAGAGCAAGATCGTGGTCTAGGGCAGGCCGCCGGGTCAGCGGCGGCGACGAGGAGGTGTCGATGGCGAGCCAGGAGCAGTTCGTGGCGACCTTCGTCGAGCTCATCCGACGGGCCTCGACCGAGCTCCCACCCGACGTGGTGGAGGCGCTCCAGCGGGGCCTGGCGGGGGAGCAACCCGGTGGGCTGGCCGAGAAGGCCCTGGTCACCATTCTCGACAACGTCGAGCTGGCGAGAACGGGGTCGGCCCCGATCTGCCAGGACACCGGCACGCCCGTGGCCTGGGTCCACCACCCCCGGGGCGAGAGCACCCGCGCCCTCGGCCTGGCGTTCGAGGAGGCGGTGCGGCAGGCGACGGCGCGCCAGTTCCTGCGGCCGAACGCGGTCGACACCCTGACCGGGCGCAACACCGGCAACGGTGCGGGGAGGGCCATCCCCTACCTCCACTTCGAGGAGTGGGAGCGGCCGGAGGTCGAGGTGCACATGCTGCTCAAGGGCGGCGGCAGCGAGAACTGCGGCGCCCAGTACCGCCTGCCGGAAGCCCGGTTGAAGGCCGGGCGGGACCTCGACGGGGTGCGCCGGGTGGTCCTCGACGCCGTGTTCCAGGCCCAGGGCAAGGGGTGCGCGCCCGGGGTCCTGGGGGTGTGCGTCGGCGGCGACCGGGTGTCCGGCTTCAACGAGTCGAAGCGCCAGCTGCTGCGGCCGCTGCCCGACCGCAACCCCCAGCCGGAGCTGGCGGCCCTCGAGGAGCGGCTGCTCGCCGAGGGCAACCGGCTCGGCGTCGGCCCGATGGGCTTCGGCGGCGGCACCACCCTGCTCGGGGTCAAGATCGGCGTCCTCGACCGGTTGCCGGCCTGCTACTTCGTGTCGGTGAGCTACATGTGCTGGGCGGACCGGCGGGCGAGCGTGCGGGTGAGCGAAGGAGGCGAGGTCACATGGCTGAGCTGAAGCTGCCCATGAGCGAGGAGGACGCCCGCCGCCTGCGGGTGGGCGACTACCTGGAGCTGACCGGGTCGATGATCACCGGCCGCGACGCCGCCCACCACTGGCTGGTCGAGGCCCACCGGGCGGAAGTGGCCCCGTTCCTCGACGGCAGCGTGATCTACCACTGCGGCCCGGTGGTGCGGAAGAACCCCGACGGCAGCTACGACTTCGTCGCCGCCGGGCCGACCACGTCGATCCGCGAGGAGCCGTTCCAGGCCGACGTCGTCCGCGCCTATCGCGTGCGGGGGGCGGTGGGCAAGGGCGGCATGGGTCCCCGCACCCTGGCGGGCCTCGAGGAGTGCGGCGCGGTCTACCTGCACGCGATCGGCGGCGCGGCCCAGGTGCTGGCCAAGTGCGTGCGCCGGGTCGAGCGGGTGTTCATGCTCGAGGAGTTCGGCGTGCCCGAGGCGTTGTGGGTGATCCAGGTCGAGCGCTTCCCGGTGGTGGTGACCATGGACTCCCACGGCGGCTCGCTCCACGCCGGGGTCGAGAGCCAGTCGCAGGAGAAGCTGCGCCAGCTGCTCGGGCTGCCGGCGTAGCGCCGGGGCACGCTCAGTCGCCCCCCCGCCCGCCGGTCGGGCGGCGGGGTCGCTCGAGGCCGGACAGGTCGACCTCGAGGCGGCCGCCGGGGGAGCTGACGGTGAGGCGCGGGCCGGACCAGGACAGCCCCGGCGCGACCAGCGGCGGACCCGGCCGGCAGGTCGGTGGGGCGGGCTCGCGGGACGCCACGGCGTGGGTCAGCGGGTCGTGCGCGACCTCGAGCAGACCGTCGACCAGCGCCCCGCTCACCGCCAG
>CAYTJW010000446.1:0-5076 GCA_964438135.1 uncultured Thermoanaerobaculia bacterium | reverse complement strand
GGTGGGCGACGCGCCGGCGCCGACCCCGGTCGCCGCCGGCAACCTGTTCGGCCACCTCGGCTACGGCGCCAGCGAGGCGCCGGTCCGCCACACCGTCGCCCGCGGCCGCGTGCTGCTGGAGGACTTCCGCCACACCTCCCTCGACCCCGCGGCCCTCGCCCGCGAGGCGGCTCGGCTGGCGCCGGCGGTGTGGGAGCGGTTCCGCGGCCTGTAGCGGCCGCCACGCCGCGGCGAGACCGCAGCCTGCCCGGGTACAATGCGGTCATGGTGACGCGCACGGCGGACGGCGGGGCCGGGGGCTGGGACCGGGTCGAGGGCGAGAAGCGCGGCTGGCTGCGCTCGGTGCAGGGGCGCGAGTACCGGCGTGCCATCTTCTCCTTCGAGATGCTGCTGCGGGCGATGGACCGCTTCTTCAACCTCGACAACCACCCCCGCTTCCAGCGCGCCCAGCCCACCACCGAGCACGACTTCAAGGTCGAGGTGGAGATCGCCAACCTCCAGCTGCGCGAGCTGATCCAGCTCAGCCAGTCGATCCTGAACGAGGCCGACACCAGCGCCTTCATGTTCCAGAGCTACGTCGAGACCCACCTGGTCTCGGACGCCGACCGCGACGAGCTGCTGGAGCGGCACCGCCGGCAGGCGGACCCGCTGGTCAGCCTGTACCTGCTGCGGGTCGGCCTCGCCAGCCTGGTCAACCTGACCGAGGCGGTGGCGGGCGCGGAGCGGGTCTCGCTCGCCGCCTTCCGCGGCCTCGGCCACCAGTACGCCTCGCTGCTGCTCCACAACCGCTACTTCAGCCCCTATCGCAGCCGCGGCTTCAACCCGATCTACGACCGCGTCCGCCACCCCGTGCTGCGGCGGGCGGTCCACGCCTCGCCCTCCCGCCCCCTGCGCCGCGGCCTGTCGCTCGTCATCCTGGTCCTGACCCGCTACCTCCGCATCGTCGCCTGGCTCGACCCGCACGCCTCCAGCCGGGTCAAGGTGCAGAGCGCCCTGCCCTACCTGGCGCTGCTGTGCAGCGAGTTCAAGATCCTCCTCCCCTACCTGGAGCAGACGCTGCCGCGCCAGCTCTTCCCCGACGGCGCCCGCCAGCAGCTCGAGGAGGAGTACCTGGCCTTCGTCGACTCCTTCGCCTACCAGCTGTCGCGCGAGTCGCGCAAGGTCTTCGAGCAGCTCCTGCTCGGCTTCCCCCACGACGACACCAACCGGCTGCAGGCCGGCCTCGAGGCCGCCCAGGGTCTGCTCGACACCTTCCTCCAGCAGTCGGTGGTGAGCCTGGTCCAGGTGGTGCTGCCGGAGGTCCAAGGCAAGGACGTCTACCCGGACTTCACCAGCCGCCTCGAGCAGTCGCTCGAGCTGCGCGACGACCTGTGGGCCTTCCACGAGCTGCTGGCCGCGGTCAACCCGCGCATCGCCGACCCGCACCGCTCGCCCGAGGGCAAGCGCCGGGTCTTCGGCGCCCTGGTCGACTACGTCGCCCACTTCGAGCGCAAGGCGCTGCAGGAGGTGCGGCTGTCCGACCTGGAGGAGTTCCGCCGCTTCTTCGACAAGCTCCGCGCGCTGCGCAACAAGACCTTCTCCAGCACCTCCCACTCCCTCGAGGTGGCGCGGTTCCTGGAGGTCTTCAGGGTCTTCCTGCGGACCACCCTGGAGCTGGTCGCCAAGCGCGCCGACCTGCGCGAGGTGCCGCACGACGAGGAGCGGCCGCGCCGCCTCCTGGCCGAGTTCCTGCGCCGGGTGGAAGAGGCCGACCAGGGCCACCCGCCCTCCCTCGCCGACACCCAGCCGGTCATCCGCGTCCCGCGGCGGACGTAGCTCGCCCGCCGCCACCGCTCGCCCCCTCAGGCCACGGGGGCGGCGAGAGAGACCTACCGGTAGGCGGCGAGGAGGCCGGTGCGCTGGTTGAACTCGTCGATCAGGTGGTCCCACTCCTCGGCCACCCGCAGCCGCTTCGGCCAGTACTCGAGGTCGGTCCACTGCAGGTCGAGCTCCTCGACCGGCTTGCCGAGCTGCTCGACCCAGGTGAAGTACTTGAGGTTGTGGATCCGCTTGCGGTCCCAGTACGACAGCTCCTTGACGTGGTCGGAGCCGGCGCCGAGCAGGTAGCGCTCGTGGTGCACCGCCGCCCTGACCTCGGAGTAGGCGCCCAGGCGCTCCGACTCCTCGGCCAGCCGCGAGCGGTACATGTCGGCCGAGTCGGTCGCCACCGTGACGATGACGTCGTCGGCGTCGAGCTCGAAGTAGCGGGCGGTCTTGACCGCGGTCAGCAGGTTGGCGATCGACGAGATGCCGAGCAGGTGCAGGCGATCGGCCAGCTCGGGGGCGACCCCGACCGAGGCCAGGTAGCGGCGCCCGGCCGCCTCGTTGCCGAGGCGCAGCAGCGCCATGCAGGCCTCGTCGTCGACCCCCACCGCCACGTCGATGCCGCGGGCGTTGAGGATCCACGGCACGTGCTTGTCGCCGATGCCCTCGATGCGGTGCGCGCCGTGGCCGTCGTAGAGCAGGGTCGGGCACTGCAGCGCCTCGGACGCCACCACCTTGACGTGCGGGTGGCGCTCGCGCAGGTACTCGGCGCAGCCGAGGGTGCCGGCCGACCCCTGGGTCAGGCAGACCGCGGCCAGCCGCTGGCCCGGCCGCCGCTCGGCGAGGAACACCTCCTGCATGGCGCCGCCGGTGCAGAGGTAGTGCCAGGCCGGGTTGCCGAACTCCTCGAACTGGTTCAGCACCACCACCTCGTCCGGCCGGGCCTCTTTCAGCTCGCGGGTCTTGTCGTAGACCTCCTTGACGTTGCTCTCCGAGCCCGGGGTGGCGTGGACCTCGGCGCCGATCTGCGTCAACCAGTCGAAGCGCTCGCGCGACATCCCCTCGGGCAGGACGGCGATCGCCGGGCAGGCCAGCAGGGCCGAGTCGTAGGCGCCGCCGCGGCAGTAGTTGCCGGTCGACGGCCACAGCGCCTTGTGCCGGGTGGGGTCGAACACCCCCCGCACCAGCTTCTCCACGAGCGGCCCGAAGGTCGCCCCGACCTTGTGCGAGCCGGTCGGGAAGTACTTGCCGACCAGCATCAGGACCCTGGCCGGGACGCCGGTCAAGGCCGGCGGCAGCTCGAGGAAGTTGACCCCGCCAAAGCTGCCGCCACGCTCCACTGGCTGGTTCTTCCAGGTGATCCGGAACAGGTTGCGGGGGTGGACGTCCCACAGGCCGAGCCCGGTCAGCTCGGCGCGGATGCCGGCCGGGATCCGGGTCGGGTCGGCCATCTGCCGGTAGGTGGGGATGATGATGTTGCGCTCGCGACAGCGCTGGACGGTGTTGGCGAGGACCCGCTCGGTGTCTGTCATGGCTCGTGACCCTCCCGACTCCACTGGGCAGCCGGACTCTAGCAGGACCGGTCCCGCCCGTCGAGTTCGGGCGCGGCCACCGGCCCCGGCCTCACTCCGCCCGCAGGGCGTCGACCGGGTCCAGGCGCGCCGCCCGGCAGTCCCCAGCCCGGCGTGGAGAACGACGGCACGCCGTACTGGTAGTAACCGTACTCGAAGAAGGCGCCGGCGGGCGTGCGGCTGGGCGGCGCGCTGCGCAGGCCCGTCAGCTCGCGGTACTTGTCGGCGATGGCGCGGAGGTACTCCGTGTCGCCGGCGTTGATCGTGGTAGCGGGATTGCGCGTCGGCATGCGGAAGCCGCCCATCGGCGAGGCCTGGGTGGCCGACCGGCCACCGCCGCCGCCCGGAAAGCCCATGAACTCGCCGCCCATCATGAACATGCCGCCGGGGCCGCCGAACCCCGCGGGCGCGTCGGCGAACATCCCGACCTTGCGGGCGTCGGCGGTGCTCTGCTCGGCGAAGTCGAGGAGGCTGATTGCCGTGGCGCGCGGCGTGGTGGCAATCAGGTTGTCGCTCTCGCCGAAGGTGAGGATGGCGGCGATGTTGCGGTGCCTCAGCACGTACTCCAGGACCGCGCGTGTCTCGGCCTCGCTTACCATGTGGCGACCGGCGTCGGGCGCGTAGTACGGGTACTGGTGCATGAAGTTGCGGTTGATGTCGACGCCGCCGGGGCCGTCTTCGTTGATGAAGCCGTCGCCGTCGTTGTCGATGCCTTCGGTGTAGATCGCCCAGCCGCCGGTCTCTCCTTTGGCCGGGTCCGCCCGCTTCATCAGCCGTGCATCGTCGGTGCTGATCGTGTAGCGGCCGGCGGGGTCCTTCACGCGCATGACTGTGATGGCGCCGTCCTTGTTGAGGTCCTCGGGGCCGTCCTCGTCCGTGCGCGCGTCGTTGTCGGCGTCGTAGGGTGTCAGGTTCGTGCGCGTCCCCGTCCTCACGGGCGCGAACATCCGTTCCGCGCCGTCGGGGTTGACGCGCGGGATGATGTAGATGACGTGCTGGTCGAGGCGCTGCTTGATGGCGGCGTCGGCGGGATAGCCGGCCAGGAGGGACTCAGCCATGAACAGGGCGAGTTCGGATCCGATCAGGTGGTCGCCTTCGAAGTTGGCGGCGACGAGCAGGGCCGGGCGCTGATCCACGGGCACGCCGGCGGGGTTGGCCAGTTCCAGGGCCCAGATGTCGCGCCCCTCGCGCGACGTGCCGATGGAGACGAGTTTCGCGAGGTCCGCGCGCGCGGCGGCGGCGGCCTTGAGGGCGGCCGTGAGTTCGGCGTGCGTGTGATAACGACTGAAGTCCGTGGCCGCGCCCGTCGGAACGACGAGCAGGGCGGCCGCGGCGGTCGCGAGGGCGGCGGCGCGGGCCCATCGGCCGGCGCGAGTGGTCTGGCGCACCTGATCCTCCCCAGGCATGTCCGCCGGGCTGGCGGGTGGTGGCTGGCCCGGCTGCCGGGCGGGCAGACGGGTCCCTGCAACATCCATACGCCGCATCCGCGCGCGACGTTGCGGAGGGCGCCGTGATTTCGTATACTTGATGTTCCTGCCTGGCTCTTCTAAGTGCGGAAGTGGCGGAATTGGCAGACGCGCAAGCCTCAGGAGCTTGTGGCCGCAAGGTCGTGGAGGTTCGAGTCCTCTCTTCCGCACCAGCCTTCGCTCAACCTCGGTCTGATCCTTTCCTCGGTTGAGCTACGGCTTGGCAAGCCCTGTCA
>CAYTJW010000445.1:0-5077 GCA_964438135.1 uncultured Thermoanaerobaculia bacterium | reverse complement strand
CCGGGCAGCGGACAGAGCGCCTGCGGCCTCGCCGTCGAGGCGCGGGCGGGTCGCGAGACCCCACGCCCCCTCGGCCAGGTCGGCCAGCACCGGCTCATCGCCGCGCACGCCGCGCAGGCTGACCAGACCCCGCGGCGCCTCGTCGACCCGCACCTCGTCGAGGTCGAACGGCGACACCAGCTCGCCGGCGGCATCGCCCCTCTGCCAGCGCAGCAGCACGTCACCCACCCGGATGTCGGCCTTCGCGGCCACGCTCTCGGGGGCGACCTTCTCCACGACGAGCCCCGTCAGCGGCTCGGGCCGCGGGGACGGGGTCGACGCGCACCCTGTCGCCAGGAGGCACGCCGCGACCACCAGCGGTGCCGCCGTCAGGATGCACGCTGTCGTCGCGGCTCCCGCTGCGAGTGGAGGGGACGCTGCCGGGTCGTTTCGCGCCATCGGGGCTCTCCTGTCGCTCGAGTCTAACAGCGGGCCGCTCCGCTGGACCGTGGAGGGGGAGGCGCACATCGGCCTCGGTCGATGGGGGCCGGAATCGCGGGTGCACCTCAGCACGAGGACGGCGCAGCCTGCCTCGGGGTCATTGGCTCAGGGGCCAGAGCTGGCCGCGTCGCCTCGAGCCTCGAACATGCCTTCGACCCCCTTCGGCTCCACCACCGGGGACCGAGCGCCCCAGGGGCCACCCCAGCGTGCCCCGACCCGGTGCCGGGTGCGGCTCTCGCCGCCCGACGCCGACACGGCCGGGGGCAGAGCGGTCCTAGGGCACGACCGACGCCCACGCCCCCGTGCCGCCGGTCTCGAAGCCGTCGCCGAACAGCGCCGGCTGCCACAGGAAGCCGAAGACGTCGTAGTGGTCGCCGGGCGAGGTCGGGAACTGGGTCGTCACCAGGAAGTCGCCGGCGGGCCCGCCGGCCACGTCGGGCACGGCCGGGGCGAGCACCGCCTCGACGGCGCCCCACATGCTCATGACGCCGGCGGGGGAGACCTCGCGCGCCTGGACCTCGAGGCCGGAGACCCACGCCACCAGCAGCTCCCGGGTGTCGGCGTTGTCCGCCACCGCCGGCATGATGCCGGTCTGGAGGCTGATCGGCAGGGAGGCCACCAGGGCGCCGGTGTCGGTGATGAGCAGGCCGTCGACGTAGGGCGCCGAGCCGTAGGTGCGCTGGCACGCGACCAGGAGCTCGCCGATGCCGAAGACGGTGGCGACGCCGCCGACCGCCGGCAGGGCCTCGTCGTCGGTCGAGGCAAAGAGGGTGAAGGGGACGCCGGTGAGGTGGGCGCCGCCGGCCATGTCGACCCACTGCCCCCACACGTCGCGGTCGACCTGGGTCGAGTCGGACCACTTCTCCCACACCACCAGGGCGCGGTCGAGGGGCTGGGTGTAGGCCACGTCGGGCATGGCCGGCGCGACGTTGGCGAGCAGGCCGGTGACCTCCAGGATCGGCCCCATGGTGGTGCCGCCGGCGCCGACCGAGCGGGCCTCGATGCCGGCGAAGGCTGTGCCCGAGCACTTCTGCCACGCCAGCAGGTACTGGTCGCCGCCGGGGACCGACACCACCGCCGCGTGGCCGTAGGTGTGCTCGGTCGAGGAGGCGAAGGTGAGCTGGCTGCCGAGCGGGGTGCCGAGGGCCGAGAGGCGGTGGCCGCTGACCGAGTTGGCGGTGGAGACGCTGGTGTAGACCACCAGGTACTCGTCGCGGACCGGGCTGTAGGCCACGTCCGGGGCAGTGCTCTGGCCGCTCGGCGAGGGGACCTGGAAGCGGCCGCCGACCTGCGTGCCGTCGCGGCCGAGCAGCTGGCCCCAGATCAGGATCTCCCCGCCCGGGGTGGCCTGCTCCCAGACCGCCAGGTACTGCTGCCGGACGCTGTTGTAGGCCAGCGAGGCCTGCCACTCGGACTCGTGGGAGTCGAGCGGGCTGACCGGGAACCAGTCGACGCCCGGGGCGCCGTCGGCGCCGGCCACCGCGGCCCAGATCAGGAGCGGGATCGCGAGCAGCGACGCCCTCGTCGTCATGGTCCCCTCCGCGCGGCCACGCCCCGCGGGCACGCTCGAGGCGTCGGTTCGGCGCGCTCGGCGGGCCGCCCGGGCCGGCAGCACCGACGTCGAGGGTAGCCGCGCCAGGTCCCCCTGTCCACGGCTCGCCCCGCCGACGGCAGCCCTCCCTCGGGCGCATCCTCCGCCGCGTCGAGGTGAGCCGGCTCTGACGGTTCCGGGGAGACCGGGCGCTACTTCAGCTTCTCGAGCAGCGCCAGCCACTCCTCCTGGGTGAGGACCTGGCGCAGCTCGAACAGGCGGTCGAGGACCTTCTGCTGCTCGCGCCGCCGCTGCTCGGCCGCCCGCTGCATCAGCGGGCTGAGCTGGTCGAGGCCGGCCGCCTGGTCCTGGTCCGCCTTGGCGAAGTCCTTGACCACCCCCTCGAGCTGCTTGCCGATCTCCTCGAGGTCCTTCTGGCCCTGCTTGAGGACCCGCACCGCCTGCTCGGCCCGGGCCGGGTCGGTCACCACCTCGCGGACCACGGCCTGGGTGTCCTTGCCGAACAGCTTGGCCGCGAAGCCGCCGCCCCCGGCCGAGAAGATCAGGTACCCCGCAAGAAGTGCCGCGAGCATGCCTAGCTCTCCTTCCCGGCCGGCGAGGCCTGGCCGAGGGCCTTCGTGGCGGCGGCCATGACCATGTCCATCTCGAGCTTCCTGAGCTTCTTCCACTCGGCCGGCGTGGCCTCCGCCTTGAGCGCGGCGTGGGCCGTGAGGACCCGCAGCGCCAGCGCCTCGCGCTGGCCGTTGAACACCTCGAGCGACGCGTCGACGGCCGCCCGCGAGCTGCCGTGGTCGCGCAGCAGCCCGCCGATCGCGGCGCGCTCCTCGCCGACCAGGCGGTCGAGCTCGCCGACCAGCGCCTCGATCTCGTCGACCGTGGCCAGCATCCTCGCCGCCCGGTCCTGGTCCTTGACCGTGTCCCGGATGCCGGCGCGGAGCTCCACGGCCGGGTCCTCGCCCCCGCCCGAGCCCGCGCCCGCGACGCCCGCTCCGAGCAGCAGCGCCGCCCCCACCACCGCCGCCAGGGAACGTGAGAGACCGACGTGCATGGGTTCTCCTTTCTCCCGCCCCAGTCCCGTCCGCGCCGAGAGTACCACCGATCGCGGCCCCTCCCCCGCCCCCGATCGCGACCGACGCAGCCCGAGCCGCTCCTCGTGCCAGGCTCGCGGAGGAGCCGCAACCGGCAGTCGAGGGCGCCCTCCCGAGGTTGCCCGCGCCACGCGGGACCGGCTATCCTCGGCCATGTCCCCCCGAGCGAAGACCCTCGCCGCCTCCCTGCTGCTCTCGGCCGCGGCCGCGGCGGACAGCCCGGTCCTGGACAGCCGCTTCCTGGTCGCGGGCCACACCGAGGAGGTGGTGGTCGAGGAGGGCGGGCGCCTCGCCCGGGTGACGACCGTGGTCCACCTCGACGGCGGCCCCTCCTTCCCGGTCGACAGCGACTCGCCGGCCTACGTCTCCGCCGACCGCAGCCGGGTGCTCGTGGCCGGCGGCCACCTCGACCCGCTCATGGCCCCGCGGCGCGGCGGCGAGGCGCTGCTCTACGACGGCGAGGGTCGCCTCCTGCGCCGGCTTCGCTCCTTCACGGCGCCGTGGCTCGCGCCCGGGCCGGTGGTCGCCGTCGAGCCCACGGGCGGCAGCTGGATCGCGGCCGACGGTCGCCTCGAGCGCTTCGACCGCGACGGCCGCCTGGCCTGGTCGCAGCCGCTGCCGGGGCTGCCGATGGCGATCGTCCTCTCCCCGTCGGGCGAGCGGGTCGCGGTCGCGGTCAACACCGCCGCCGCGTCGCCGGGCCCTGCCCCTGGCGCCGGGCCAGAGACCTCGCCGCCGAGCCCGCCGGCGCTGCTGCTGCTCGACACGACCGGCAGGGTGCTGGCGGCGGGGTCGCCGGCGAGCCTCTTCCACGCCGTCGAGTGGGTCGACGAGGACACCCTGGTCGGGGTCAGCTTCGACCGCTACATGGTGCTGCGCCGCGACCCGGGCGGCGGCTTCTCGGTCGGCGTCTCGGGCGACATCGGCGGCGACCTGCTCGGCCCGTACGCCGTCAGCGCCTCGCCGCGGGGGTGGTTCGCCCTCGCCCTCGGCGTCGAGGGGGGCGCCCTGGTGCGGGTGGTCGAGACCGCCACCGGCAGGCCGATCGCGGAGCACCGCTGTCCCGGCGAGGTCTACACGCTGTTCCGGCGGGTGGTCGGCGTCGAGGGCGACACCGTGCGGGTCTTCCTCCCCGGCCGCGAAGCGGACGCCTTCGCCGTGCCCTGCCCCGAGCGGCGGCCCGAGGCACGTCCGTGAGGGGAGCTCGCGGCTACTCGACCGTGAAGCGGGAGAGCTCCACCGGCACCACGCCGTCGAAGGTCAGGTCGTCGACCCCGAACGGGTGGAACGCCGTTCCCAGCCCCTCCCACGTGACGCGGTCGAAGCCGCCGGCGGCGGTCAGGGTGACGGTGGTCCAGGCGTTGACCACGCCGAAGGTGATGGTGGTGGTGTCGAGCAGGGTCGCCCCGTCGAAGATGGTCACCGTCAGCTGGTCACCGTCCTCCGAGCCGTTCGACCTCGCCACGTCCATCGCCAGCGTCGTGTACGGCAGGGAGAGCGTGACCTCCATCACGTAGGGGCCGTTGAAGCCCAGGAAATCCGGGCCGTTGGTCCCCTCGAGACCCCAGTTGCCAGGGTCGCCGTGCGACAGGCCCGGGTAGACCCCGGTCGTGTCCGGGTTGAACAGGACTCCCAGGGCGCTGTAGGTCGTGCCGACGGAACCGGAGATGCCCTCGAAGTCGATGACGATGTCCTGCGCCTGCGCCCCGAGCGGGATCACCGCCGCCAGGCCGACCAAGAGCCACGCACGCCATGACCGCATCTCATTCCCCTTCCCGCCGATCGAAGTCGGCACTGGACCAGCGTTGGCAGCCTACCTCTCCCCGTCACCCGCCGCAAGGCCGGTCGCCGGCCGGCGCCCGGCTACCGCGGCGGGGCTGCTCGACCGGCCGGGGCGGGCCCCGCTACCATGGCGAGGTGCGGTCCCCGCAACTGGCGGCGGCGCTCGAGGCGCGGC
>CAYTJW010000444.1:0-5079 GCA_964438135.1 uncultured Thermoanaerobaculia bacterium | reverse complement strand
GCGCCCCAGCCGGGGGCCGCGTCCCGCCCCCGGGCGGCCGCCGGGGGGGCGGCGCGCGCCCCTCCCCCCGCAGCGCCGAGGGCCGCGCCGCGGCGCCGGTCGCCGCCCGGGCTACCGCCCGTGGCAGGCGAGGACCGCGTCGACGATCGCCGCCACCTCGGCCGTGGTGGCCGCCATCACCCCGGCCAGGCGGGCGCGGCCACCGGCGTCGTCGGGGTCGGCGCAGTAGCCGAGGATGCGGGCCATCGGCCCGACCTCCTCGGTCAGGATGTCGTCCTCCGCGGCCACCGTCAGGCGGTAGAGGTCGCGCCGGCGCTTGAGGAACCGACAGGCGCCGACCAGCCGCCGCAGGGAGCCCTCGAGATCCGGGAAGGCCCGGGCCAGCGGCTCGACCATCTCGTGCGTGACCGGGTGGGCGATGCCCCGCTCGACCATCAGGATGAGCAGCACGAGCTCGATGTCGCGCAGGCCGCCGCGGGTCTCCTTGACGTTCGAGGTGGGGATCGAGCCCGCCGCCACCGCCGCGTGGCGAGAGCGGATCTCCCCCGCCAGGGTCCGCGCCAGCTCCTCCTTGCGGGCCAGGATCAGGGGGCGCACGACGCGCGCCTGGTACTCCTCCTCGAAGGTCTTGCTGCCGACGATCCGGCGCGCCCCGAGCAGCTGCGCCATGTCGACGAAGACGTCCTCGGCCGGCAGGCCGAGCAGGGTCTCGAGCTCGGAGAAGGTGGTGACGTACTCGCCGAAGTGGTCGACGAAGCGGTAGTGCGGCATGGTCCCGCGGCGGACGATCTCGCGGTTCATGCGGGTGACGATGCGGCTGCAGTACCGCCGGATCTCGGGCTCGTCGGAGCGGAGCAGGACGATGAGGTCGAAGTCGTCGTCGAAGGCGAGCCGGCGGCCGTGGCCCCCGGCCGAGTAGACCGCCAGCAGGTCGCGGGTGTGGACCCGCCCCTGCCACTCCTCGCGCACCTCCTGCTTGCAGAGGTCGAAGAGGGCCTGCAGGTAGGTGTCCGCGAACTCGGTGAAGTCGCTGTCGACCCGGTCCGGCGGCGCGTCCGCCAGACACTCCAGGCCGACCCGCAGGAACTCGAGGTCGTAGTAGTTGCCGAGCCCCTCCTTGCGCTCCTCGAAGGTGCGGAGGGTGGCGATGCGGGCCAGGAGCCCCTTGGCGACGACCTTGAGCCGCTGCGGCTGGTCGAGCAGCAGGATGTACTCCGGGTTGCTCGCCACGACCCGCTGCAGGAACCGGCGGAAGAACCGGCTCGAGGCGTCGTGCAGCCGGCAGAAGTCGAGCAGGCGGCGGCGCAGGGCCTCGCCCTCCTCGGACCAGACCCGGCCGCCGAGAATGGCCATCAGACGGCGCAGGTCGGCCCGCTCCAGGCTGGCCAGGAAGTCGTTGGTCAGGAGCGGGTCGTGGTGGAAGACCGCGGTCAGGCGGGGGACCACGTCCGGCAGGCGGCCGATGCGGTCGACGAAGGCGGCGCTCAGGTCGCGGAAGAGCGGCCCCGACCCGACCAGGCCCTGCCGGCGGTGGAGCAGGACCAGCAGCCGGAAGACCGCGATCATCGCCTCCTCGCCCCACCTGGCGTAGCGCTGTACCCAGACCGCCCTCTCGGCCGCCGGCAGGGAGTCGAGGTCGGCCACGAACTGGCGCAGCAGCTCGGCGTCCTCCGCCTCCATCGGCCCCACCACGTCGTCCCAGAACTTGGTGCCGCGGAAGAACCGGAGCGCGGTGACGATCTCCACCGCCAGGTTGGCGGCGACCGGGGTGTGCCCCCGCGCCTCCCGCCGGCGCTCGAGCAGGCCGGAGAACACCGACACCCGCTCCAGGTGCTGGCGGAGGTCGGCGATCAGCTCCGCGGTCGCCTCCCGGGCCGCCTGGACGTGCTCGTGGTAGTGGATCAGGAGGTGGTCCCAGGCCCGCACCACGCCCACGTCGCGGTAGCCCATCAGGTCGGCCACGGCCTCGAGCTGGGCGCGCGAGCCCTCCTCGGCCAGGAACACCTCCTCCTCCTGCACCTCCAAGAGCTGGTAGAGAAAGCGGAACACCTCGATGAACGACAGCGCCCGGTCGAGGACCTCGTACAGCTGCCGGTGGCCCGGGTCGCGCGCGACGAGGCGACGGAGCACGTCCCAGGCGTTGACCTCCTTGACCCCGAGCACGGTCTTCTCGGCGTAGAGGATGCCCTTGATGATCCGCAGGGCGTCCTGCTTGGGGTTGACGCGGTCGCTCTTGAGCTCCCACAGCAGCAGCGTCCGCACCTCGCCGAGCATGCCCCGCAGGTAGCCCTCGTGGTAGCGGTTGTCGCCCTGGGGGTGGAAGTAGTAGCGGTCGGTGACCTCGCGGCAGAAGGAGGCGAACAGCTCACGGCTGCCGAGGATCGGCCGGGCCCCGAGCATCTCGCTGATGATGATGAAGTCCTGGATCTCGCGGTCGAGGAGCTGGCAGTACTCCGGGATCGAGGCCGAGAAGCTCTGCTCGCCGACGTGCTCCGACAGGTACAGGTGGAGGGGGATCGCCCGCCGCAGCATCTCCCGCTGCATGCGGCCGATGGCGAGGTTGAAGGCGGCCCGGCGACCCGACCCGTCGTCGACGATGCCGAGGTCGACGTCGTCCTGGTCGGCGCGGGTGCCGACGCCGCAGATGACGAAGGCGGGCTGCTCCGCGGGCGGCAGGAACAGGCCGAGCAGCTGCTCCATGTAGCACGCCGTCAACCGCCGCAGGTCGGTCCCCATCTGCAGCATGAAGTCGCGGTAGAGGTGAAACCGGTCGGCGCGCGACGACAGCCCCAGGCGGAGCACGTCGACCGCCCGGATGTTGAGGTGGAGCAGCTGGAAGGCGAAGTAGCAGCCGAGGTACTCGAGCTGCTCGGGCAGGTCCCGGCCGAGCCGCGCCAGGCACTCCATCTCGGCCGCCACGTCGGCCGCCGGCGTCCACAGGTGCACCTCGTCGCTGTGGCCGGACTGCTCGAGCCGGTCCACCAGCGGGTCCTTGACGGTGGCGATGAGCTGCAGGTACTTGCGGTGGTGGTTGCCCAGCTCGCCCGCCCGCCGCTTCAGCTCGGTGAAGTCCTCTAGCACCCTCGCCGTGCCCCTCCCACGACCCTAGCAACCGCGCGGGCGTCGCGCAACCTCCGCGGCCTGGGAACCCGCCCTGCCCGGCGCCACCGTCGTGCGTCGGCGCGACCCGGTCGCGGTACAATCCCGCCGCGGACTGGCACAGGGCGCTTCCGGGAGGGCACACGACGACAACGGACGAGAACCGGGGCCGGCGCGGCGCGGGGCCGGCGCAGGAGGGTGGCATGGCGTCGAGGCGTGGCGGACGAGTGGCGGCAGGTCCCCTGGCGGTCGCGGCTCTGGTGCTCGCGGGCGCGGCCGGCGTCGGAGCGGCGCAGGAGGCGGGCCCGGCGGGGGCCGCGAAGGGCGATGCCTACGACGACCTGTTCATCGGCGTGCCCTACGAGGCGATCGGGGCCGAGGCCACCGCGGGTGCCTTCCACCTCCTCCGCGGCGACGCCGCGGGCGGCCTCACCGCCACCGGCAACCAGCTGTGGCACCAGGACGTCGACGGCGTCCTCGAGACCGCCGAGGCGGGCGACGAGCTCGGCTTCGCCCTCGTCTCCGCCGACTTCAACGGCGACTCCTTCCCCGACCTGGCAGCGGGCGTGCACGGCGAGGCGGTGGGCTCCATCCAGACCGCGGGCGGGGTGCACGTCTTCTACGGCACGGCCGCCGGGCTCGATGCGGCCGGCAACCAGATCCTGCACCAGGGCAGCCCCGGCATCGACGACGACCCCGAGACGGACGACCGCTTCGGCTGGGCGCTGGGAGCCGGGGACTTCGACGGCGACGGCTACGACGACCTCGCGGTGGGGGCGATCTGGGAGGACCTGGAGGGCGTCGGGGCCACCAACGCCGGCGCGGTGCACGTGATCTACGGCTCGGCGAGCGGGCTCAACGCCGCCGGCAGCCAGGTCTGGTACGAGGACAGCCCCGGCCTGCCGGGGACGTCCGCATCCCAGGACCAGTTCGGCGCCGCCCTGGCGGCCGGGGACTTCGACCACGACGGGCACGACGACCTCGTGATCGGCGTGCCGTGGAACGACACCGCGGTCCAGGACAGCGGGGTGGTGTACGTCATCTACGGCGCCGACAGCGGCCTCGACGCCGCCTCCGCCGAGGTGTGGTACCAGGGGCTGGGGGCGATCGCCGACGCGACCGAGGTGGGCGACCGCTTCGGCCACGCGGTGGCCACCGGCGACCTCGACGGCGACCGCTTCTGCGACCTCGCGGTCGGCGCACCGTTCGAGGACATCGGCGACGCCAACGCGGCCGACGCCGGCGCGGTGCACGTCCTCTTCGGGTCGGCCGGCGGCCTCACCGCCACCGGCAACCAGCTGTGGCACCAGGACGTCGCGGGCATGTCGGAGGTGTGCGAGGTCGGGGACGAGCTCGGCAACGCGCTGGCGATCGGCGACTTCGACGGCGACTCCTTCGCCGACCTGGCGGTGGGCGTCGATGGAGAGGACGTGCCGGGCTATGCCGACCAGGGCATCGCGCTCGTGCTCTACGGCACGGCCGTGGGGCCGACCTCGAGCGGTCAGCAGGAGTGGATTGCGGCCCGCGAGGAGGGCCTCCGCTTCGGCTGGTCCATGGCGGCCAGCGACTTCGACGGCGACGGCCACGACGACCTGGCGGTGGGCGAGCCATGGCGGGACGTCGGCGCCGCGCCGGTGGTGGACGCCGGCGCGGTGGTCGTCCTCCGCGGCTCCTCCTCGGGTCTGACCAGCGTCGGCGCCCATCAGTGGGCGCAGGACTCGGACCCGGACATCGCCGGCACCGCGGAGGCGGGCGACCTGTTCGGCCTCGCCCTGGCGGCCACCCACCCCACCCGCCTCCTGTTCAGGGACGGGTTCGAGCTGGGGACCACCGCGGCCTGGTCGGCGACGACGCCGTGACGCGACCGGCGCCGCGGCCCGGCCGCGGCGGGCGGGCCGGTCGCGCACGCCTCCGGCGTGGCTAGCTGCCGAGCAGCCCCCGCGCCGCCTCGACGCCGGCCTTGAAGGCGCGCAGGTTGAG
>CAYTJW010000443.1:0-5096 GCA_964438135.1 uncultured Thermoanaerobaculia bacterium | reverse complement strand
AGGCGGACCAGCGACGGCGCGGCGGCGAGGAGCAGCAGCCAGGCGAGCGGCACCGCGACCGCCCGGGCGCGGCTCTCCAGCGTCCGCCCCAGCGGCGGCCAGCCGCGGCCCGGGTCGAGGCGGGGCAGGAGGGGGTTGTACTGGCTTCCCCACCACCACCCGACGTCGCGGTCGAACACGACCGCGACCGCGGTCGTCGCCTCTTCCACCGGCCCGGCGACCCGCCCGGCCACCAGCTTCCCGAGCGGCGGCGCCAGCGCGCCGAACGCCGGCGCCACCCGCCCGAGCAGGGCCTGGCCGCCGGTGAGGCCGAGAGCCAGCACCACCGCCGCCCCGACCAGCGAGTTGCCGACGCAGCCGGCGAGGACGGCCAGCGGCAGGGTCAGGGCGAGGGCCAGCCAGGGCCCGTCGAGCAGCCCGGCCACCAGCGGCAGGGGGTCGAGCGGGCGACCCGCCCAGGCGCTGGCGACCCCCCAGCCGAGCAGCCGCGGCGCGGCCATGAGCGGCAGCAGGAACAGCAGCCGGCCGGCCAGCCGGCCGAGCAGCCAGGTGAGCTCGCCCACCGGCAGGGCGGCGAAGCCGTCCTGCCAGCCCTCGTGGTCGCCGCGGGTGAGGAGGTCGTGGGAGAGGGCCAGGACCAGGCCTGAGTCGAGCAGGCGCATCCCGTCCAGGTAGCGGTCGACGTCCACCGCGTCGAGCGACCACTCCACCACCAGCCGGCTGCGCAGCAGGAGGTGCAGCAGCAGCGGCAGCAGGTTGAGGAGCACGTACAGCGCCGCCGCCGAGCGGCCGCGCCGCGAGCGCGCCAGCAGCCGCAGCTCGTCCCCGGCCAGCGCCGCCAGCCGCACCGCCACGGCCCGCACACCTCCCCGGTCACGACCGGCGCGGCGCTGGTCGGGACGGCTGGCGGCGGGCTCCGGGGGGGCGGAACGGAACACGGTGCGCTCTCCTCGTACGATACCGCGGCCCGGTCCGTCGCGTGCCGGGGCGGCGACGCCTCGACCGGAGACCGCCCGGCGGCGGGCCGGAGCCCTCAGGACCCCGGCAGCACCCGCCGCCGCGGCGCGGGGAGGGACGACACCGCGGACCTCGCCGCCGCAGCGACCTCACGTCGGTCAGCGATTGACGCCGACGAAACACAGCCGATAGACTCCGTCCTCAGTGGACTCCGAAACGGCGGCGCTTCTCGGCCAGCGGATCGGGCGCATCCGCATCGTCGACCTTCTCGGCGAAGGCGGGATGGGGGCGGTGTACCTCGGCTTCGACGAGAAGCTCCAGCGGCGGGTGGCGGTCAAGGCCATCCGCAGCGAGTACCGCCTGCACGCCGAGGCCAGGGCCCGATTCCTGCGGGAAGCGAGGATCCTGTCGCAGCTGAAGCACCCGCGGATCTGCACCGTCCACGACGTCATCGAGGGGGACAACGCCGACCTGCTGGTCCTCGAGCTGGTCGAAGGGAGGAGCCTGCGCCTGGCCCTGAAGGACGGCCTCACCCGCCCACAGGCGATCGCCATTGCCCGCCATCTGCTCGAAGTGCTGGTCGCGGTCCACGGCGAGGGCGTGATCCACCGGGACCTCAAGCCGGAAAACGTGATGATCACCCCGGACGGCGGGATCAAGGTGCTGGACTTCGGCCTCGCCCGGTCTGCCGAGGAGGATGCGGCGGCTTCCTCCACAGCGCCGACCCTGGGGCTGGGCGCCCCCCCCCGACAGAGCGACGCCGGGCCATCCCCGGCGTCGCCGGAGTCCACCCACTCGGCATGCGTCAGGACCAGGCTCGGCTCGATCCTCGGTACCGCCGGCTACATGAGCCCGGAGCAGGCCCGGGGGGAGCCGGCCACCGCCGCCAGCGACATGTACTCCCTGGGGCTCATCCTGCAGGAGATCCTGACCGGGGAGCCGCCGTTCGAACGCGGCCTGGCTGCAACCGAGCTGCTGGCTCGGGCCGCCGCCGGCACCACCCGGCCCGTGGTCGGTCTGCCGCCCGATCTCACTGTCCTCGTCAGCCGACTCAAGAGCGTCGCCGCTGGCGCACGTCCCTCGGCGCTGGATGCGTCCGAAATGCTGCAGCGGGTTGTGGACCGGCCGAGGAAGCGGCGGGCACGGGCGATCCTGGCGGCAGCGTGGACCGTGGTCATCGCCTTCGCCGTGGGCATGGCGTTCCAGTGGTGGCACGCCAACCGGGCGGCGCAGGTAGCGCTCGTGGCGAAGACGAAGGCCGAGCGGATCTGGCAGGAGGCAGCCCTGATCTTCTACCGGCGCGGGGATTTCGCCGACGCCGTTGCGCTGTACGAGCGCGCCATCGCGGACAACGTCGACCTGCCGCTGGAGCGGGCGGCGAACCGGATTCGGCTGGCGTGGATCCTGTACGCCCTGGGTCGGGACAACGAGGCGATCTCCTCGATGCGCCTCGCCCTGCGCGACTATCCGCAGCTGACGCTGGTCCGGGACTACTACACCGAGGGCTTCTGCCAGCTCTTCGACCAGCTCGAGAGCGACCCCAGCTGGACTCCCAAGCCGGCACTCGAAGGCGAAGCCGCACCGTGGGACTACCTGCTCGGACAGGCGAGTGAGCTCGTCGACCGGGGCGACTGCGAGGCCGCCCTCTCGTTGGTGCGCGACGCCGTCGCCCGCACCCCCGACGACGCGGATCTGCTCGAGGTTCTGAGCTCGACCGCGCAGCGCTGCGGCGACCTCGAGGAGGCCGAGCGCGCCGTGCGGGCCGCCCTCGCCCTCCGACCGGAGGCCGTCGACCTCACGATCCAGCTCAGCGACGTCCTGGCCGAACGGGGTAATCCCCCGGCGGCGCGAGACGTGCTCCAGGCGCTGACCGAGCGCCATCCCGACTCGGATCGGGCGTGGGCCGCCCTGGGGCTGCTCGACGTCGCGCGCGGCGACGACGCGCGCGCTCGCGGCGAGCTCGAGCGCGCCCTCGCCGCCAACCCGATCCTGCACGAGCCTCAGGTGGCGTACGGCGAGCTGCTCCTGCGGGCGGGCGACCTCGAGGGCTCGCTGCGGGTCCTCAGGGCGACGTCGAACCTGCCGATCGGCGGCGATCCACTGCTGGCGGCCCGCATCCACGCGGCCATGGCCGACGTCTACCGCGGCCTCGCCGGGAGGTCGGGGGAGACCGCCGCCACGGCCGACCCGGCATCCGGCGCTGCGACGCCTTGACGGGGGGCCACCCCCGACCCGACGGCACCGGGTTGGGGTCCGCGCCTCTCCACGGGCGCGGTTGCGCGACCAGCCGGCCGTCGTCGTCCCCACCCGCCAGGCGCTCGGTTCTCCGTCAGCGCTCCGTCGGCTTGCCCTCGCGCGCCGGGTGGACCCTCGACGGAGAACCGTCGCCGCGCCCGGCGCGGGCTCACCCGGCCGCCGGCTCCGCCTCCCGCCGGACGATCACCAGGGTCACGTCGTCGTGCTGGGGCGTGCCGGCGGCGAAGGCGTGGACGTCGGCCAGCGCCATGTCCCGCACCGCCTCCGCCGGCTCGGGGCCGAGCCGGGAGACGAGCGCCACCAGGCGCTCCTCGCCGTACTCCTCGTCGGCCGGGTTGGTCGCCTCGGTGACGCCGTCGGAGTAGGCGACCAGCACCGCCCCCGGCTCGAAGGGGGCCTCGTCCGCCCGGTACGGCAGCTCGAGCAGGCCGACCACCGGCCCGGTGCCGCCGAGCAACCGGACCTCGCCGCCGGCCAGCCGCAGCAGGGGCGGGTTGTGGCCGGCGTTGCAGTACCGGAGCACGCCGGCGGCCGGGTCGACCTCGGCGTGGAACAGGGTGACGAAGCGGTTCTCGGTCGAGTTGGCGCGGATGAACCGGTTGAGCCGGGTCACCCGCTCGACCAGCGGCATCCCGACCTCGACCAGGGCAGTCAGCATCGACTTGACCGACGCCATCAGCAGCGCCCCGGAGGCGCCCTTGCCGGACACGTCGGCCACGGTCAGGGCGAAGCCGCCGGAGGCGAGCGGGGTGAAGTCGAAGTAGTCGCCGCCGACCTCGTAGCAGGGGCGGGTGAAGCCGCAGCAGTCGCAGCCGGGGAAGTCGAACCGCGCCTGCGGCAGCATGCGGGCCTGGATCTCGGCCGCCAGGGCGAGCTCCCGCTCCATGCGCGCCGTCTCGATCGACTGCGCCACCAGCCGCAAGTTGTCGACCTTGATCGCGGCCAGGTTGGCGAAGGCGGACAGGAGGGCGAGCTCGTCCTTGCCGAGGATCCCGGTGCGGCCGGTGGTGTCGAGGTACAGCAACCCGAACACCGAGCTCTCATGCCAGAGCGGCGCGCACAGGATCGAGCCGATCCGCTCCTGCATGATGCTGTGCTGCATCCGGAACCGCTCGTCCGCGGCCACGTCGGCGAGGAAGAACGCCATCTTGTCGTCCAGCACCCGGCGGGCGGCGGTGGTCGAGATCCGCACCCGGCGCGACATCTCCGGCCGGGCGCAGGCGATCGCCTTGACCTCGATGCCGCTCGGCTCGTCGCTCGAGTACACCACCGCGCAGCGGTCGGCCTCGAACACCTCGAGCATCCGCGACGCCAGCCGCCCGAGCAGCTCGGTCTCGTCGCTAATGGCGAGGAACTCCCTGGCCGCCTCGGACAGGAGCAGGATGTTGCGGGCCGAGCGCCGGTCGGAGCGGGTCTCGACCTCCGCCAGGTAGTCCCGCGACAGCTGCTCGGCCTCGAACATCACGGTGCCGGGGTCGTGCTCCACCTCCTCCGGTGCCTCCCGGTCGGGCCGTTCCACCAGCACCATGCGGGTGCGGCCGACCGTCACCTCGTCGCCCGGCAGCAGCATCATCTCCTGGCGCAGCGGCAGGCCGTTGACCAGCGTCCCGTTGCGGCTGCCCAGGTCGCGGATGAGCAGGCTCGGTCCGACCCGGCGCAGCTCGAAGTGCTCGCGCGACGCCGCCGGGTCGTCGAGGCGGACGGTGTTGGCCACCGCCCGCCCGGCCCGGACGGCGTCGCCCGTGAGCTCCACCAGCTCCACGCCGCGATCGGTGAACACCCTCAGGAACGGCATGGTTGCCCCCAGCCCTGCGCGACCATCGTACCTCAATGCCGCGCCCGACACCGGGGAGTTGCCAGCGGCGGCGCCCCAGGGTTAGCGT
>CAYTJW010000442.1:0-5097 GCA_964438135.1 uncultured Thermoanaerobaculia bacterium | reverse complement strand
CGGGCCCGGGCTCGCGCCGCGACCTGGCCAGCGAGCTCGACGCCGACCAGCCGGTGGCCGGCGGGGGGCGCCAGGGGGGTGCGGGAGCCGAACGGGTCGCGCACGGCGTCCCGCTCCACCCGGACCCGCGCGCTGGCAGTGGGCGAGAGCGCGAGCCGCTCGCCGAGCAGCTCGAGGGTGGCGTCGTCGCCGCCGAGCTCGAGGTCGAACGTGGCGCCGGCGGCGTCGTCCAGGCTCAGGTCGAGGTCGAGCCGCCGGCCGGCGCCGGCGCGGTCTGAGCCCAGGAGCCGCTCGAGGTCGAACGAGACCATGTTGCCTCCGCTGCCCTCGCGCCGGGCCGTCCCCATCGCCCTGCGCGGATGGTATAATCAACCCCGGCGGGGCCGCAAGTATCATGATGAAAAGACGTCAGTTCGGTTGCGCAGGGGTGGTCGAGCAGCCCGCGGCGGGCCCCGGCCCGGTGCCCGGGCCGCCCTCCCCGGCGGGGCGGGGCTAGCCGGTGTCGATCAGCGGCAACCTGCGCACCATGCCCTTTGCGGACCTGCTGCAGTGGGTGTCGCAGAGCCGCAAGACCGGCACCCTGGCGGTGGAGGGGCCGCCGTTCGCCAAGAAGGTCTACTTCCGCGACGGCCTGGCGGTGGCGGTCGCGTCGGACAACCCGCAGGAGTACCTGAGCTACTACCTGGTCGGCTGGGGGTACGTCAGCGAGCCGGAGCTGCTCGAGCTGCTCAAGATGCAGGAGCGGCACGGGACCATGCTCGGCGAGCTGCTGGTGATCGTCGGCCGGCTGACGAGGGAGGAGCTGCTGTACGTCCTCCAGGTCAAGACCGAGGAGGCCATCTACGAGCTCTTCCTGCGCGACCAGGGGGAGTTCCGCTTCCTGGAGAACATCCTGCCGGCGAAGAAGTTCCAACCCCTCGCCCTGCCCCTCGACATGATCAGCCTGGAGGGGGTGCGGCGGCGCGACGAGTGGGCCCGGGTGCGGGAGCTGGTGCCGGACGAGCGGTGGGTGCCGAAGGTGGTGCGGGCGGTGGACGTGCGGCAGATGGGCCCCACCGAGCTCGGCATCCTGCGCGAGATCAACGGCTCGAACAGCGTCGAGCAGGTCGCGCTGGCGTGCCGCATGGCGCCCTTCCACGTCATGCAGTTCGTCTACTTCGGCGTGCTGCACGGGCTGTTCCAGCTGCTCGAGCCCGAGGCCGAGGGGGAGCGGGTGATCCCCGGCTTCACCCAGGGCGCGTGGCGGCTGGGGTTGCGCGACGCCGAGCGGGCGCTGGCCGCCGGCGAGCTGCTGGACGCGTACCGCAGGTGCCGCGAGGTGCTGGAGCGATTCCCCGACTGCGCCGAGGCACGCGAG
Organism: uncultured Thermoanaerobaculia bacterium; assembly: GCA_964438135.1. Taxonomy (GTDB): domain Bacteria; phylum Acidobacteriota; class Thermoanaerobaculia; order Thermoanaerobaculales; family Sulfomarinibacteraceae; genus CAYTJW01. The sequence continues at coordinate 3,740 of CAYTJW010000442.1, read as the reverse complement.
GCCGTGACTCAGCTCGAGCAGCGGATCGGCGCCACCCTCGAGGAGCGGCTGGCGGACGGCACCGTGCTCGAGCTGGCGATCCCGATCGCCGAGCTGACGACGCTCCAGTGCAGCCCCCAGGAGGGCTTCCTGCTGTCCCGGGTCAACGGCGTCTACACGCTGGGGGAGCTCCTCAAGACGCTGCCCGGCCCGGCCCTCGAGCACCGCGTGTCCCTGGAGGGCTTCCTCCGCCGCAAGGTGGTTCGCCAAAAGGAAGCACCGCGACGAGCGCCGGGGGCGAGGTAGGCCCAGGCATCCGGCCGACGGCGTCGTCTCCTCGTCGCCAACCGCACCCTGCCACCAACCGCCCGGCGCACGCCCGACCGGGCGGGCGTGCGTCGTCGGCCCTCACCCTCCGCAGGTCACGGCTCGACGGCCGACCAGAAGGAGGTACTGAACGACTCGAAGGTGTCGACGAAGATCAGGTCGACGGACTCGACCGCGCCGATGTCGCGCGCCGCTCCCTGCGGGCGCGGCACGCCGCGCTGGTCCACGGCGAGGTTGGCGTCGGTGCCGGCCGAGTCGACGACCGGGCTGCCGTCCAGCGGCGCGTGCGTCAGGGTCGGCCCGCCGTTGGCGGCCAGCGCTCCCAGCATGGGGGCGGTCGACGGCAGCTCGCCGGCGCCGGAGTCGAGCCCGCACGAGCCGTCGCTGTCGAGGTTGCCGGAGTGGATGTAGTTGCCGCCGGAGAGGTAGCAGTCCCCCAGGTTGTCGGCGACGATCGTGTTGCGCAGCCCGAGGAGGTCCTCACCCGTGAAGGACCCGAAGCTGATCCCGAATCCGCCGTTGTCGACGATCGTCGCGTTGACGATCAGGGCGGACGTGTTGTACGAGCGGAACCCCGCACCCGTGTTGCCGCTGATGGTGCAGTTGTCGATGTTCGCGCCGCCGTTGTCGAGGCTGATGGCGTTGCGCTGGTTGCTGCTCGAGGTGTTGCCGCTGACGGTCGAGGAGTGCATCCACAGCGTCCCGTCGAGCTCCCCGCCCAGCGCCGCCCCCTGCTCGTTCGCGCCGCTCCCCGGCACGGAGGAGTTCCCGCTCAGGGTCGAGTAGCTGATCTCCGTCCAGCCGCCAGATGCGAGCCACACCGCGCCGCCGGCGCCGGCCGTGTTGCCGCTCAGGGTGCAGTGGTTGAGGTAGAGACGACTTCCCCCCGAGCCCACCAGGACACCGCCGCCGGCGTTGCTCGGCGCACTGGTGGCGCTGCCGCCGGTGACCGTCATCCCGTGGAGACGGAGCACGGTCAGCGAGGCGTCGCCGACCACGTGGAAGACCCGGTCGATGCCGCCCGCGTCGACGACCGTGGCTCCCGCGCCGACGCCGGCGATGATGACGTCGTCGAGGATGTCGAGGTCGCCGGTCGCGGCGTCGTCCTCGTCGGCGCCCGCCAGAGTCAGCGTGTAGCTGCCGGCCTGGAGCCAGATGGAGTCGTCGCCGACGCGCAGGTTGGCCTCCTGCACCGCGGCGCGCAGGGTGCACGGCGAGCAGATCTCGTCGCCGGGGTTGCTGTCGACGAGGTCCAGGGTCGAGGTGACGTTGAAGGTGAGCGCGCTCCCGGTGCCGGCGACGACCAGCAGCTGGATGACGGCGAGAGCGACTCCGGCGACCAGGGAATGGACCGACGCTCGCATGGATCCTCCTCTTCGGCGTGAGCCCGACGATGCCGGGCGGGGGCAGAGTACCAGGTCTCGCCAGGCGTGCACACCCGCTGGCACGAGCGGGTGCGCCGAGAGGGGGGCGGTCTGCCGTCAGGGCCGCACGGGCCCCGGGGTCAGACCCCTCACGTGACGGGGCCGCAGGAGCCGCCGCGGGGCGCCGGGGAGACCGAGCCGCTGGAGGACGGGCCGCTGGCGAAGGTCGAGAGCCGGCGCTCGACGCGGCCGCTGCCGCAGCTCGGGCACGACAGGCCGTCGCTGCCGGCGCCGACGCGCTGGAGGCGGGTGAAGACGTGGGCGCAGTCCTGGCAACGGTACTCGTACAGCGGCATGGTCCTCTCCCGGGGGCTGCTCAGTCGGCCGCGCCGGCCTCGCGTCGCTCCATCTGCCGCCGGGCCCTGGCGACGTTGCGGTGGTCGCGGTCGAGGCGGACCTCGATCGAGTCGCAGACGTTGCGGCAGATGGTGAAGACGCCCGGGTCGGCAATGCGGTAGATGACGTTGAGGCCGTCGCGCCGGCAGGTCACGAGCCCCGCCCGGCGGAGCACGGCCAGGTGCTTGGAGACGTTGGCCTGGCTGCCGCCGACCGAGTGCAGGATGTCGGTCACGCACCGTTCCCCGCCCTGCAGCGCGTGCAGCACCTTGAGGCGGGTCGGGTCGGCCATCGCCTTGAGAACGTCGGCGATGCGCGCGAGGAGGTCGTCGGTCGCCACAACCTGGGCTGGGCTCATTCGGCACTCTCCATCACCATCTGAGAATATACGTTCACGGACGTCCCATGTCAAGTCGCGCCGGCGAGCCCGTCGCCCGCGGCCCGACCGTGGGAGGTAGAATCGGGGCGGCTGGGGGGAGCGATGGGCTGTGCCACGTTCGGGGTGAGCCAGGTGCTCGTCGGTCTGTACCGGGTCGGCGTGGTCAACCTGCGCCAGGCGCTGGAGGCGGCCGACGCCACCGGCCTCGACGACCCCGCCCGCCTGCTCGACCTGATGGTCGCGCGGCTCCGCGCCGACAACTTCATCCCCGAGTCGATGACGGCGGCGTTCCGCACCGCGGTGTGGCGGGAGTACCTGCGCCACCGGGGCGAGGACTTCAGCGCGTTCTACTCCGAGGTGCCGGTCGGGGTGCGGGCTCGGCCCGGGCCCGAGCGGGACCAGCTGCTGGAGCTGCTCGCGTCCGTCCTGGCCCGCCTCGAGCTGCGGCCGCTCGTGTCCGTGGCCGAGGCCGACCCGGGCGGCGAGGAGGCCGAGGTCCGCATCGGCGACCACACCCGGTTGCGCGGCCCCTTCACCCGGCCCGGGCTGGAGGTGGCGGTCCGCCAGTCCCTGTCCGACTGGTGACCCGGCTGAAAGGGCTGACGGGGCGCGGGCCGCCCCGCCGCAGCGGAGGAAGGGGGGCAGGACGACCGGGGTCCGGACGCGGCGGCCGGTCAGCCCCGGCCAGGCGACGGCCCCAGCATGGCCAGAGCCCCCTCGGCCGCGGCGCGCACGTCGCGGGCCACGCCGGCCGGTCCGAGCTTGACCCCGCCGAAGAAGCGCGACACCACCACCACCCCCTCCAGCTCGCGGCGGCGCAGCAGCTCGAGCAGGGCGAGGCCCGGCCGCCCCACCTCGCCGTCGTCCCGCGCCTGCTCGACCACGGCCCCGGTCGAGCCCCGCACCCGGCAGGCCCAGCAGTGGTGGCGGGCCTTGCGCAGCTCGCGGCGGCGGGCCTCGACCACGGACTTGGCATCGTCCAGCGTCGCCGCCGGCGCCGCCACGGCGTCGAAGCGCGAGCGCTGGTCGGTGACGGAGTAGCGGGCGACGGTCTCGACCCGGGCCACGGGCAGGATCATACCCGCTCACCGCTACAATCCGCGCCGCGGCTGGTGGCGGCGATCTGCCGCGGTCGCAGGAGGTGACCATGGGAGCAGCACGACCGAGCCGGCGGGGCGCCGGGGCGCTGGCCGCAGTGGCCGTGGCGGTGGCAGCGGCGCTGGCGGCGGCGACCGAGGTGGCGGGGGGGGACGCGGTCAACCCAGGCCTCGGGCCGGTGCCGCCCGGGGTCACCC
>CAYTJW010000441.1:0-5098 GCA_964438135.1 uncultured Thermoanaerobaculia bacterium | reverse complement strand
GCCGGAGCCGCAGCAGCCGCCGATCAGCCGCACGCCGAGGGCGAGCAGCTGCCGCGCCGCGGCCGCGAACTGGTCCGGCGTCTCCGGGTAGACGACCCGGCCGTCGACGAGCTCCGGCAAGCCGGCGTTGGCCTGGATGGCGAGCGGCAGGCGGGTGTGGCGGGCGAGGCCGCGGGCGACCTCGACCATGGCCTCGACGCCGTTGCCGCAGTTGGAGCCGACCAGGTCGACACCGGCCTGCTCGAGACCGCGCGCCGCCTGCTCGAGACTGTTGCCCATGACGGTGAAGAAGCCGCGCGGCGTGGCGTCGAAGGTCATGGTCACCGCCACCGGCAGGGCGCTGGCCGCCCGCGCCGCCTCGACCGCCAGCAGCGCCTCGCGCAGGTCGGTCATGGTCTCGACCAGGAGCAGGTCGGCGCCGGCCTCGGCCAGGGCCCGCGCCTGCAGCTCGAAACCGCGCCGCACCTCGGCCTCCTCGGCGTCGCCGTAGGGGGCGAGGATGCGGCCGCAGGGGCCCATCGAGCCGGCGACCAGGGCGCGGTCGCCACCGACCCGTCGCAGCGCCTCGACCGCCGCCCGGTTGACCTCCCGGCAGCGGTCGCCGAGGCCGTGCGCGGCCAGCCGGAGGGGCGAGCCGCCGAAGGTGTTGGTGGTGAGCAGGTCGGCGCCCGCGTCCAGGTAGAGGTGGGCGATCTCCGCCAGCAGCTCCGGTCGCTCGAGGTTGACGCGCTCCGGGCACTCCCCGGCCCTGAGACCGCGCGCCATGAGCTGGGTGCCCCAGGCGCCGTCGCCGACCAGGACCTCGCCCGCGGCCAGGCGCTCGCGCACGGGGCGCACGGTCACGCCGCCCCGAGCAGGGCGCGGACCCGCTCGACGGCGTTGGCGGCGTCGTAGCCGTGGGCGTCGGCGCCGATCGAGCGGGCGAAGTCGGCCGACACCGGCGCCCCGCCGACGATGGTGCGGACCCGGCCGGACAGGCCGCGCGCCCGCACCAGGTCCACGACCTCCTGCATCGCCGTCATGGTGGTGGTGAGCAGGGCCGACATGCCGATGACGGCGGCGCCGCTCTCCACCGCCGCGTCGACGAAGCGCTCCGGGGCGACGTCGTGGCCCAGGTCGACGACCTGGAAGCCGGCGCCGCGGAGCATGATCCCGACCAGGTTCTTGCCGATGTCGTGCAGGTCGCCGCGGACCGAGCCGATCACCACCGTGCCCCGGCTCGGCAGCCCCTCGCCCTCGAGCAGCGGCTTGAGCAGGTCGAGGCCCGAGTACATGGCGCGGGCCGCCAGCAGCACGTCGGGGAGGAAGATCTCGTGGCTGCGGAAGCGCTGGCCGACCACGTCCATGCCGGCGAGCAGGCCGCGCTCGAGCACCTCGCGCGCCGGCACCCCGGCCGCCAGGGCCTGGCCGACCCCCGCCGCCACCCCCTCCGCGTCGCCGTCCTGCAGGCTGCTGCTGATGCTCGTCAGGCTCTCCATCGTCCACCTCGCCCTCGCGCGGGACCCATTCTAGCCCGGAAGTCCCAACCGGCTGCCACTGTGGACGACGGTCTGCCCGCGCCCGCGGCGCGTGCCGGACGGCGCTGCCGACGCCCCGCTCTCGGCCTCTCCGCGGCGGCGTCTCCGACCGAGTCACCGCCCGGACATGCACCTCCGTGCCCTCGCGCCGCTGGGGGTCGGGGCGTCTGCGGCCTCCGCCGGTCAGGACCGCCGCCGGGTCGAGGCGCGCTCGGAGCTGCTTCAGGCGGGCGGGCTCGCCGCGAGGGTGATGTCGAAGCGAGCGCCGTGCGAGCTCTCGACCTCGACCGACGCCCCGAGCTGGGTCGCCAGGGTCTGGACGAGCTGCAGACCGAGCGTCGGGCTGTCGCCGAGGTCCAGGCCGGGCGGCAGCCCGACCCCGTCGTCCCGGATCGACAGCCTGACCGAGCCCTCCTGGTCGACCCGGAGCGACACCGCCACCTCCCCGCTCGGGCGGCCGTCGAAGGCGTGCTTGAGGGCGTTGGTGAGCAGCTCGTTGAGCATCAGGCCGCACGGCACCGCCACGTCCACGGGCAGGAGCACCGGCTCGAGCTCGAGGCGGGCCTGCACGGTCCTGTCGCTGGCGCCGCCGTACACCCGCCACAGCTCCTCGACCAGGCGCCGGACGTAGTCCGCGAGGTCGATCCGGGCGAGGTCCTCGGAGCGGTACAGGCGGTCGTGGACCAGGGCGATCGAGCGCACCCGGTCGACCACCTCGCGCAGCGGTGCGAGTGCTGCCTGGTCGGCGATCCCCCGCGTCTGCAGGCTGACGAGGCTGGAGATGATCTGGAGGTTGTTCTTCACCCGGTGGTGCACCTCCCGCAGCAGGGCCTCCTTCTCGCGCAGCGAGGCACGCAGCCGGTCCTCGTTCCGCTTCCTCTCCGTGAGGTCCACCAGCGTCCCGCCGTGCCGGATCCACGACCACGCAACGCCGAAGTCGGCGACGCCGTGCACGCTGTCCGTGGTGCCGAGGGTGAGGAGGGCCGAGACGACCCAGACCAGGTGGGGAGGGGCGCTCTCGTCGTGGCGGAGGCGCAGCAGCAGCAGGACCGCCACGCCCAGGGCAGCTCCGCCGCCCGTGAGCTCGAACCACTCGTGCAGGGAGGTGTCGACGCTGGGGGTGTCGCCGAACGCCAACCGCGCGCCGCATGCGGCCAGCCAGGGGCCGAGGCCGCCCAGGATGGCCACGAGCGCGACCTGGACCCGGGGGCGGAGCGTGGTCATGGGGCTCGTCTGTTCCCGGCGCGCGGGACGGCCGCTGGCCGGCCGTCGGCAGACGGAGGGGAGCGCCGGGCCCGCGGCGACGTCGCGGGCTCGCGTCGGGAGACCCCGGGGACGACCATGGCCGCGATGAGGGGAACGGCCGGGCACGCGCGGTTCTTCCTGCCCGTCGCGCCGAGGGCGTCGGGCGCGGAGGCGTGGTCGGTCAGGTCGGGCCGAGCAGGTCGGCGTAGCCGTCGCGCCAGGTGGGGAAGCGGAAGACGTGGCCGGAGTCGAGCAGGCGGCGGTTCGAGCAGCGCTTGTTGCCGCCGTGGCGGCCGCCGCGGCGATCGGCCACGACCCGCGGCGGCGCCACGCCGAGCCGCTCGGCGAGCCAGCCGAGCAGGGCGCTGCGCTCGGCCGGCTCCCAGTCGACGCCGAGGTAGAGAGGTGCGGGGTCGGCGACGCCGGCGAGGTGGGCGAGGAGGCCGGCGGCGTCGTCGCGGTGGACCAGGTTGAGGTACTCGGCCCGGCCCGCGGTCACCTCGGCCGCGCCGGACCGGAGCTGGTCGACGAGCAGGAGGCGGCCGGGGCCGTACAGCCCGGCCAGGCGGACGACGGTGGCCGGGAAGGGGCCCTCGCGCAGCAGCCGCTCGCCCTCGAGCAGGACCCGGCCGGTGGCGGTGGCGGGCTCGGCCGGGCTGTCCTCGTCGACCCACGAGCCGTCGTCCTGACCGTAGACCCCGGTCGAGGAGGTGAAGAGCAGCCGCCGCGGCCGCTGCCCCTGGCCGGCGAGGGCGGCGAGCAGGTGGCGCGGGCCGTCGACGTAGGTGGCGCGGTAGGCCCCCTCGTCGGCGGCGTCCGCGGCGGCCGCGTACACCACCACCTCGAGGTCCGCGGGCAGGTCGGCGAGGGTGGCGGGACGGGTGAGGTCGGCGGCCAGCGGCTCGACCCCCGGCGGCAGCCCCGCCGGCCGCCGCCGCAGGCCCCACACCCGGTGCCCGGACGCCGCCAGTTGCCCGGCGAGCTCGGCGCCGACGTAGCCGCACCCCGCGACCAGGACCCGCATCCCGGCGCGATGGTAGCACTGGCCCGACGGCGAGTGCTGTGCTGTGATTGGCTGGGTAGGGAGGGACGCATGGAGACGCCGACGACCGCCTTCTACTACGACCTCGCCTTCGGTGCCATGGCCGACGACGTCGGGCTCTACGTCGAGCTGGCGCGCGAGGAGGGGGGACCGGTGTGCGAGCTGGCCGCCGGCTCGGGCCGGGTCTCGCTGCCGATCGCTCGCGCCGGGGTCGAGGTCACCGGCGTGGACCTCTCCCGACCGATGCTGGACCGGTTCCGGAGCAAGCTCGGTGAGGAGCCGGCCGAGGTGCGGGCGCGGGTGACCGTGGTCGAGGGGGACATGCGCGGCTGGGGGCCCGACGCCGCCTTCCGGCAGGTCTTCATCCCGTTCCGCTCCTTCCTCGCCCTGCGCACCAGGGCCGACCGCCACGCCTGCCTGGTCAACTGCCGACGGGTCTTGCGGCCGGGCGGCCGGCTGGCGCTCAACGTCTTCCACCCGTCGCTGCCGTACATGCGCCAGTTCTGCTTCGAGGGCGAGGGCAGCTGGCGCGAGGTCGGCCGCTGGCCCCTGCCGGACGGCGGCACCCTCGAGCTCGCCCACACCGCCCGCTACGACCGCCTCGAGCAGCTCATCTCCGACCGCTTCCGCTGGCTCGAGCGGCGCGCCGACGGCGCCGTCGCCGTGGTCGAGGAGCCGGTCGAGCTGGCCTACCTGTGGCGCGACGAGCTGCTGCTCCACCTCGAGCACGCCGGCTTCGGAGTCGAGCACCTGTGGGGCGGCTTCGACCGCTCGGAGCTCACGTCCGAGGGCCAGGAGATGGTGGCGGTGGCGCGGCGGCCCTGAGCCGCCGGCGGGCCCGGCCTCACCACCGGCTGGCGAGGGAGGCCACCAGCGCCAGGCTGACCGCGATCACCACCACCCGCACCAGGCCCTGGCCGCGGCGGACGGTGACGTGGGCACCCAGCCAGCCGCCCGCGGCCTGGCCGACGGCCATGGGCAGGGCGACCTTCCACACCACCAGGCCGGCGGCGGCGAAGACCACCACCGAGGCCAGGTTGCTGGCGAAGTTCACCACCTTGGCGTTGGCGCTGGCGGCGTCGAGGGGGTCCGAGAACAGGCCGGCGTAGAGCATGATCAGGAAGGTGCCGGTGCCGGGGCCGAAGAAGCCGTCGTAGGCGCCCATGCCGAGCGCCACCGCCGCCGCCAGCCAGGCCGGCCGGCGCCGCGGCGTCGCGGTCGGGCGGGGGGGGCGCGGCCAGGCCATGGCCAGCGCCACCGCCACCAGCAGCGCCATCACCGCCGGCGTCAGCAG